>NZ_ANAH02000021.1 GCF_000335475.2 Cystobacter fuscus DSM 2262
CCTCTCCTCTCCCGTCCCCCCCCCACCCCGGCCCGCCTTCACCCCGAGCCGCGCACCCGGCGCGGGTGGACCGCCCGGCGCCCGGCCCGGCGGCTTCGCGCGGCCCCGGACGCCCCGGCCCCCGCCCACCAACGAGCAGATCCTCGCCCTGGCCGCCAAGGAGCACGTGCCGGCGCGCATCGCCAAGGGCGAGCTCGAGGGCAAGATGAAGTGCCGCATCTGGCGCAAGCTGCACGCCGAGGAAGCCAAGCGCTTCGATCAGGTGTACGCGCTGATGGGCCAGAACCCGGGCCTGTCGCTCGCGGACGGCTTCGGCGTGCTGCAGAGCGGCCTGACGGTGGCCGAGTTCCTCGCGCGCAAGGAGCGCACCCAGCGCAAGGCCGCCGTGAAGACGGCCCGCGGCGAGGTGGATGACACCTCCATCAGCGCCTTCATCCAGGGACTCGTCGAGGCGAAGACGGAGATGGCCATGGTGCTCGGCGAGCGCACCGTGCTCGACACCGTGACGAGCGTGGAGCCCATCTCCTTCGTGCTGGGCCGCAGCGGCCGGCAGGAGAAGCTCCAGGTCGTCATGATGACGCGCCGCTCGGACTGGGAGCAGCTCATGCCCCACCTGGAGCGTGACCCCAAGCTCACCCAGAAGCCCGCCAACGTCGCGCGCCAGCCCGACAAGCGCCCCTTCTCCGACCCCCGCCCCTTCCTCGCCCACCAGGGTCAGTCCGTGCGGCTGACGCTGCGCAACGGCATCCAGCTCGTCATGCCCCTGCGCGTGGTGGGCCGCTTCGACCTGCTGCTCGGCGAGGATGGACACGAGGTCTTCGTCCCCCTGCACGCCCTGGTGCGCTTCTCGGCCGAGGACTCGCTGGACGACCCCGGCGCCGAGCCCGGCGAGAACTCCTAGCCCCCAAGGAACCCGATGCCGTTCTTCTCGAAAATCATCAAGCCCCTGCTCGCGCTCGCCCTGTCCGCGGCGGTCCTCGGCGCCGAGCAGGGCTGTACGAAGGCCAGCGCGCCCTCCGCGTCCGCCGCGCCGGAGGCGAAGCCGGGTGAGCCGCGCACCATCGCCCTCACCATCACCGAGAAGGGCTACGAGCCCAGCCCCATCACCCTCCAGCAGGGCCAGCCGGTGAAGCTCGTGCTCACGCGCACCACGGAGCACACCTGCGCGACGGAGATCGTCCTCGACGAGTACAACATCAACACGCCCGTGCCCCTCAACCAGCCGGTGGAGGTGGCCTTCACCCCCACGAAGACGGGCAAGCTCGTCTATGGCTGCGCGATGGGGAAGATGATCAGCGGCGTGTTCATGGTGGAGTGACGCTCAACGCTCCGGGCACGAGCCTGGGGGCGTGAGCGCCGCGGCCCGGTGGCGCGCGAGATGGAAGGCGGGCCAGCCCCCCTGGTCCCGCTCGGGAAAGCGGCAGAACATCCCGTGAAGCTCCGGCGAGAAGACGCTGTCGGGAACCTGGGCCAGGTGCGCGGCCATCTCGGGCGCGGCGTCCTCGGAGAGTGACCAGGCCAGGTATGACGCATCCCAGGACGTGCCCTCGGTGGAGCGCGCCAGGTTGGCCCGCGCGATGAAGGCATCCGGGTTGAGCACGTTGAGCGCCGCGAGGCCGACGAGTGCCCCCGCGAAGGCGCCCATGGCGAAGCGCTCCGGCCGCCACCACAGCGTCACCACGCGCCAGACGAGCACCCCCGCCAGCGCCAGCATGAAGACGTGCGTGTACACGCGCAGGTGCGTGTAGCCATAGGCGGACTCGTAGAGCGCCATGCGCTGGACCGCCGAGGCGAGCAGCACCAGCACCAGCCCCACCATCGCCGAGCACGCCGCCCGGAAGGCGGTGACCTGCCCCGCCCCGTTCAGCCGCGTCCAGCGCTCCAGCACCAGGCTCAGCCCCAGCGTCATCACCGACACCGCGAGCAGCTCGAAGAAGCCTCGCCGGGCGTACTCGGAATAGGTGAGTCCCGAGGGCAGCCGCGCCCCGCCCCACATGAAGGCGAGTTGCAGGGAGACAAAGGCCAGGAAGAGCACGTCCACCGCGCCCAGGAGCGTGAGGCTCTCGATGAAGCCCAGACGACCCACGGCCGGAGCCGCCTCGAGCACCCCCGCCTCCCGCTCCCGCCGCCGCCGCAGCGCATGCGCGAGCAGACCCAGCACCCCGAAGGCACTGCCCGCGGCGAACACCCCTCGCGCCAGCGTGTCCACCGAGAACACGTTCCACACGAAGGAAAACCCCCGATCCACCGCCACCGAGAAGACCTCGTCCGCCGAGGAGAGCAGCGCGGTGAAGAGAATCAGGATCGGCAGGGACAGCAGGGCGCCCCGCGCCACCGGCAACAACTTCGGGAGCTGGCCGCGCAGCGGAATGCGCTCCACCTCCGAGCGCACCACCGCCGGAGGAAGGAACATGGCCTGCCACGCGCCGCCCAGCACGGTGGAGACATAGTCGCCCAGCCCGAGCCGCTCCACGCGGCCCGCCGCCCAGAAGTGCACCAGCAACAGCAACAGCAGGCCCGAGGCCAGGACGTTGAGCGACGTGAGCAGGGGGCTCGCGCGCACGAACACCATCCCGGAGAAGAACAGCCAGGGCACGAGCAGCCAGGCGTTGGGGCGTGCCCGCTGCCAGCCCTCGCGACCGCCCAGTGCGAGGAGCGCCCCCAGCAGCAGCAGCGCGAACAAGGGGAAGGACAGACCCAGTGCGGGTCCATCGAAGAGCACCTCGGCACAGACCCCCAGGCCGAGCGCGGCGAGCAGGGTCGCTCGCGGCCGCCGCAGACGGGGAACGGCCTGGGGCGAGGGTGGAGACACGACGGGCAGCGACAGTCCGGTGGCGGGGATCGACATGCGAGGGCTCCAGACAGGCAATCGAGCGAGAGTCCCCAAGATGGACTCCTGGCGGGCCGCCGTGCGGATCTTCACGGCGAGTGGTCGATTCCCCTCCACCAACGGTCGCTTCGCCGGACCCCACACGCCCGGTTTCTCGGCATCACCCCCGAAGGCAGGTAGGCTGGGCGCTTCATCCCATGAACGGCGCGGCGGAACTCTTCACCCGGCACGTGTTCCTGGACCTCGAGACCACGGGATTGGATCCCCGCGTCGATGAGGTCATCGAACTCGGGGCCCTCTTCATCGAGAACGGCCGGATCACCGACCGCTACGCCCAGTTCTTCGCCGCCTCGCGTCCCCTGCCCCTCACCATCCGTCGGCTCACCGGCATCGAGGACGCACAGCTCGCCGGGCAACCCCGCCTCGCCCACAAGGCCGCCGAGCTGCGCGAGCGGCTCGCGGGCTGGACGGTGGTCGCCCACAACGCCTCCTTCGAGAAGGGCTTCCTCCCGGACATCCTCGGCCCCCTGCGCGCCCCGGTGCTCGACTCGTGCGAGCTCATGCACTACCTGCACCCGGAGCTGTCCAGCCATTCGCTGGAGTCGCTGCTGCGCTGGGCCGGCAAGGGCCCTCGCGAGCGGCATCGCGCCATGACGGACTGCGAGGCCACCCACGCCGTGCTCGTCCATGCCCTGGAGGGCTGCGTGCGCGACGGGCGCGCCGAGGATCTCGCCGATCTGCTGGAGACGCTCGATCCCCGCGCCGCGCTGCGGCTGGCGCAGATCGAGGCGGGCGAGGCGGGCGACGAGCTGGAAGGCTCGAGCGACGTGGACGCCGCTCCGCTCGTGTCGCTGCTCACCGGACTGTGGACGCTGTGCCGCTCGCGTCCCGCCGCCCTGAAGCTCTCGGGCTCGGGATTCCTGCCCGGACGGCCCGAACGCCAGCGCGCCAATGGCTCCAAGCCCCCGGACGAGCCCCCCGGCGAGGACACCCCCGTGCAGCCCGTACGCCCCGAGGAGGTGACGGCCCTGCTCGGCCCCGACGGCGCCCTGCAACACACGCAGGAGGGCTTCGCGGTGCGCCCCGCCCAACTGGAGATGGCCCAGGCCGTGGCGCGCACCCTGTCCGAGGGCGGGCAGCTCGCGGTGGAGGCCGGCACCGGCACCGGCAAGTCGCTCGCGTACCTGACGCCCGCCGCCCTCTTCACCGTGCGCAACGGCCGCAAGGTGGGCGTGGCGCCTCATACCAAGACGCTCCAGGATCAGCTCATCGAGAAGGACCTGCCCCGGCTGCACCGCGCCACCGGGGGCGCCTTCTCCTACGCGCTGCTCAAGGGCCAGACGAACTACCTCTGCCGCCGCCGCGCGCTCGACATCACCCGCGTGGAGCCCGGCATGGGCCACGCCGCGCGCGCGCCCCGTGCCTACCTGCGCGCCCTCCTGCGCCGCGGCCCCGACGGAGACCTGGACCGGCTCAGCCATTGGTTCCGAGATCGCTTCCCCGTGCTGCTCGCGCTCGCCCCGGCGGTGCGCTCGGAGGCGGCCACCACGCTCGGCGAGCGCTGCCCGCACTACCACCGCTGCTACTACCACTCGGCCGTGGCCCAGGCGCGCGAGGCGGACGTGCTCGTCATCAACCAGTCGCTCGCCTTCGCCTGGCCCGCGCGCTACCCGAAGTTGGATCACCTGGTGCTCGACGAGGCGCACGAGGTGGAGGACGTCGCCACCACCGCGCTCTCCTCGGAGCTGTCGGACATGGCCTTCATCCGGCTCGCCGAGCGGCTGCACGGACGCGACGGTCGGCGCGGCCTCTTCGCCGAGCTGCGGCGCGCCCTCTTCGCCTCCCGGCGCGGGGAGGCCCGCACGCTGATGAGCGAGATCGAAAGCGCCCTGACCGCGGTGGGCACGGCCGTACGCCGGCTCGGCGAGAGCGTGATGCACCTGTGCGAGCCGGCCGCCGCGAGCGCCTCCGAGGCCGACGACGAGTCCTCCTATGCCCCGGAGCTGCGCATCACCCCCGAGGTGCGCTCGAGCGCGCCCTGGATGCCCGTGCGCGAGGGACTGCTCGAGGTGCGCGAATGCCTTCAGGCGCTGCACAAGCGGCTCACGGTGGGCGTGGCGGAGGTGCTGCCGGACCTGGGCGTGAAGATGCCGCCGCTGGAGCGAGAGCTCGCGGGAGGAGTGGCGGAGGTGCAGGAGTTGGCCACGCTGACCTCGGAGCTGTCCGACGATCCCGCCGAGGGCCGGTGCTACGCGGCCACGGCGGTGCCCCGCAAGCAACGCTGGACGCTCATCGCCCAGCCGGTGAACGTGGCGGCCTACGTGTCGCGGGACTTCGCGCAGCACAAGCGGGCGCTCGTGCTCACCTCGGCCACGCTGAGCACGGGCACCGAGCGCATGCCCTATGTGCTCGGGCGGCTGGGGCTGGACGGACGCAACGAGGGAATCTCCGCCCCCCGGATGATGCGCGCGCCCACGCCCTTCGATCTGCGCACGCAGGCGCTGGTGGTGCTGGTGACGGACGCGCCGCGCGCGCACGAGCCGGCGTTCATCGAGTGGGCGGCGATGCGCATGTCCGGCATGGCCAAGGTGATGGGCGGACGGGTGCTGGGCCTGTTCGCCTCCACGCGGCGCATGGAGCGCGTGGCGGATGAGCTGCGCCTGAAGCTGGAGCCCCAGGGCATCGAGGTGATGCGGCAGTCGCGCGGGCACGGACGCTCGCTCGCGGCCCGGCAGGAGAAGGACACCGGCACGGTGCTGCTCGGGACCAAGAGCTTCTGGCAGGGCGTGGACATCCCCGGCCGGGGCGTGGGCTGCGTCTTCATCGACAAGCTGCCCCTGGAGCCCGCCAGCCGCCCGCTCGTGGCCTCGCGCGAGGAGACGCTCGCCCGGGGACGCAACACGCACCTGGGCTTCCTCTCCTACCGCCTGCCCCGGGCGCTCCTGCAACTGCGCCAGGGCGTGGGCCGGCTCATCCGCTCGCATGGGGACCGGGGCGTGGTCATCATCGCCGACCCGGGTCACCCCAGCTACCGCCAGGCCCTGCTCGACGCGCTCGCGGGCTATCGCGTGGTGATGCTCCCCTGGAGCGAGGCCCGCGTGCGCCTGTTCTCCGCCATGGACGCGATGGGACTCATCCGCGGGCCGTGACGCCTTCGGCTCACCCCGCGCTCACGCCTTGTCCAACACGCCGTTCTGGTAGTCCTCGATGGCCTGGCGGATCTCCTCCCGGGTGTTCATGACGAAGGGGCCGTGCTGCACGATGGGCTCGCGCAAGGGCCTGCCCGCGGCGACGAGCACCGCGCTGCGCTGATTCGTCGCGCGCAGCCGCAGCCGCTTGCCCGACCCCAGCAGGGCGAGCTGTCCCGCGCGTACCGTCTTCGGCTTGCCCTCGGGACCCAGGTGCACCTCGCCCTCGTGGACGAACGCGAACGCCGTGTGCTCGGGCGGCAGCTCCACTTCGAACGGTTGATCATCCTCCAGGCGCAGCGTGAAGAGAATGGGCTCGGTCGGGCGCTCGCGCACGGGGCCCACCAGCCCGCTCACTCCGCCCGCGATGAGCCGCACGTGGCTGCCGGCGGCCGACAGCTTCGCCTCGCTCAGGCGCTCGGGCACCAGGTCCTGGTAGTACGGCGGGCACAGCTTCTCCTTCGCCGGCAGGTTGAGCCAGAGCTGGAAGCCGGACATCAGGCCCCGGTCCTGCTCGGGCATCTCCGAGTGGATGATGCCGCGCCCCGCCGTCATCCACTGCGAGCCCGCCCCGAGGATGAGCCCCGAGTTGCCCCGGCTATCCCGGTGCCGCATGCGGCCCTCGAGCATCACCGTCACCGTCTCGAAGCCCCGGTGCGGATGATCGGGGAAGCCCGCCAGGTACGCCCCCGGCTCGTCCGAGTGGAAGCGATCCAGCATCAGGAACGGATCGAGGTGGCGCAGCGCGGGCTGGCCGATGACGCGGGTCAACCGCACGCCCGCGCCGTCACTCGTGGGCATGCCTTCCAACGTCTGGAGCACGCTCCGGTCCGACGTGGCGATGAACGCGGGAGCGCGCGACTCACTTCCAGAACGGCATCCCGCCGCCACGGCCACCGTGGCCAGCATCGAGTCGACGAGGAACCGTCGGCGCGTCATCGTCATGGCGTGTCTCCCTGTCCATCCACGGACCCTGTCGTCGCACAGAGCATCTCAATGGACCGGACGAACTTGTCAAAGGACCTGGATTGCGAGCGTAAGAAGGCCACGTCAATGCCCCGAGTTTCACTCAACTGATGGGTCGTAGGCAGATAGCCGGGAACAAGGAGCCTCATGGCCTTCTTGGCATCACGGATCTTCTCTGGCTTGTAGATGCCCAGAGACCCCAGGTCGATCATCCCCCGCGCGAGAAGTAACCAGGTCTCATACTCACGGACCGCCATCACCGCGAGGCTGTTGGGCAGCAGCTTCCGCATGCGCTCCGAGGCATCGGGGCCCCACGTCGCGGCGCAATCATCATCCTCGTCACAGAGCAGGAGCGCCGCCTGGGCCTTGCGAGAGCGGACCAGCTTCATCGCACGGATGAGTCCTTCGTCCCGGGCGGGACGCTTCGGCCCCAGAGGCCGCCCGTCCACGAACTCCGAGCGTGGCTGACGAATGGGCTCCTTGTCGACGAACCACCCCGTCACCCCGAGATGGCCCATCACCAGATAGCACAGGCTCGGGATGGCCTCGACCTCACCGTGCCCCTCGACGATGCAGACAAGGCGGTTCACGACTCGGTGCCGGGAGAGCCGATCACATCGGGAGGTTCGCCCTCGATGCGCAGGGGCTCGCTCCTGATGAGTTCGGAGAGGCTGAAGAGCCCCTCGTTCAACACTTCGCGCTGAGCGTTCGCCAGCGGTCCTATCCGAGTCAGTCCATCCCGGTACCGGCAGACCAGGATCTCCTCGTCCCGCGCGGCATCGAGGAACTCCGGGCTGTGCGTCGTCACCAGAACGGCGCCTCGAGCGGAAGCCTCCTTGAGCACCTCATAGAGCACCGCAGCTGCGGCAGGGTGAACAGAGACTTCGGGCTCCTCGATGATCAGGCACCGACCCGGGGGCATCGTCCGTGCGGCGACGATGATGCCCAGCGCGCGCAGAGCCCCATCCGACATCTCGCGGATTCCAAAGCGAGCGTCTCCACCCGATTGCCGCTGAACGAACTCCACGAACAGGAACTGCCCGGCCTCGGAAACGGAGAGGTCCACCAACTCCGGAACCAGCCGTCTCATCGCGAGGAGAACCCCCTCGAAGGCAACTCCTCCCTCGGCCTTCAACCGCCGCAAGACCCCCGCCAGATTGCTTCCATCCTCTTCGAGTTCCGTGCTGGAGCTGACCAGATGGGGAGCCCGCATCTTGCTCAGATCCAGTTGGAGCCTGCGTGAGGCAGATGGCGAAGGCGTGAGCGGCTTCGACTGGCGGGCGAAGAGGGAAATGCTCGTGGTCGGAACAAACCCGTCCAAGCTCATCCACCCACTACCGATCCGCTCTTCTCCAAACCGGGGAACCAGTTCCTCGAGGTCTTCATCCTCCCTGACCAGAAGCTGCCCTCGACCCCCTTTGGTGCTGAATATCCACTCCGACCCAAACCGCCATTCCGTGCCGGAGTCTGGGAGCAACGAGAAAAACTGCTCCACGAATTCTCGATCCAGGTCCAAACGAGAATCCGCTCTACGAATCGTGACACTCGTCTCCTCGGTGTTGGGGATGCCCCACCGCCGGATCGAGGCGATGCCACCGCGCCGCTTGATGGCGGCCTCCGCGTCGAAGGAAATCTCGGTGGCGAGGAGCAGGGCGTCGGCGAAGTTGGACTTTCCGCTGCCGTTGGCGCCCACCAGGACCGTGAACGGGGCGAGCACCACGTCGGCCTTCTCGATGCTCCGGTAGTTGCTCAACGAGACGCGTTGCCACATGCGGCGTTCTTCGCGCCTCTCCCCCACCGAGTCAATCCAACTTCTTCACGTGTCCCACTCGAACGTGTCCGCGGCTTCCTCGATGATGCGGGGGGCCAGCACCTTGAGCAGATCCTCCGGCTTCGCCCCGCCCGCGTGGAGCTCCACGTCCCCGAGCAGCGTTTGATCCGGGTAGCTGATGCACGCCATCGTCACCTGCAGTCCTCCGCTCTCGGTGTCGTGGATCTCCGCCTGCAACCGGAAGCCGCGCACGCCGAACTTGCGCAGCACCCCCTGCGCCGCCGCCTTGTTCTCCCTCGCGGGGGCGACCATCGCGCCCATCTGCGCGAGCTTGCGCCTCATCCGCGCCTCGGTGGAGCGCAGCACTTCCGGCGACAACTGGCCCGTCCTGTCCTTCACGTCGACGAGCTGCACGTAGAACCGGGGAGCCTGCTCCTTCAACGACTGCAGCGTCTTGAGCGACGCCAGGATGGCCGCCCGTGCCGCCGAGTCCGGCTCGCCCTTGCGCGCCTTGAGGCACTCCACCCCGGCCACTTCCTTCAGCACGCCCAACGCCTGGGCCGCCGCCGCGCGCACCTGCTCGCTCGTGTCCTTCAAGCCCTCGCACAGGGGCCCGAGCGCCTCGGGATCATCCGAGGCCCCCAGTCCCGACGCGGCCCGCGAGCGCGCTCCCGGTTCCATCCCCTGCCCGAGCTGTCGGCTCAGGGAGGCCGTCCGAGCATCCACCTGGGCCACGGCCGTGGACGCGGCCCCCCAGGACAACAGCGCGATCAAAGACAGTGCACACCGCTTGACGGAATGACGCATTCGAGCCCTCCGTGCCCCGCGAGGTGCGGGGCCCCCCGGCTCGTCCAGTCTACCTCCATTTATATGCGGTCGCGGAATCGGCGATCACCCGCGGAACCAGCGCCGCGAGGATCTCTCCCGGCTCGCCCTCCGAGCCCTGGACATCCACGCTCCCCAGCAATTGCTTGCCCGGATAACGCAGGCACAGCACCACCAGCATCAGCCCTCCTGTGGGGCCCGGACGCACCTCGGGAACGAGCCGGTAGCCGGACAACTTGCGCTTGCGCAACACGTCACGCGCCCGCGCCTCGGTCTCCTTCTCCGGCGCCAGCTCCGCACCCACCTGGAACAAGGCGCGCCGCAGCCGGGCCTCGGTCAGCTTCACCAGCTCCGGCGACAGTGTGCCCGTCGTGTCCTTGAGCGGCGCCAGCATCACGTACAGCCGGGCGGGTCGTGCCTGGAGCGCGCGCAGCGCCTTCAGGGCGGACGTCAGGGCGGCCTGGACCTGGGGGTCCGTCTCCTCCTTGCGCGCCTCCAAACACACCACCGCGCCGGGCTCCGCCAGCTTCTCCAGGGCCGAGGCCGCCGCTGCCCGCACCTCGGGGCTCTCGTCCGCGAGCCCCGCGCACAAGGGCGGCATCGCCTCGGGATCATCCGACTCGCCCAACAGCCGCGCCGCCTGGAGCCGGTGCGCCACCACCGGGCCCTGCTTCAGCGTCTTCGCCAGCGAGGCGGTCTGGGCATCCGCCTGTGCCAGCACGGAGGGGGGAAAGGCGAGCAGGAGGAAGGCGACAAGGTGGGAGGAGAAGCGCATGGTGGGAAACCGAGCGTATCGCGGCCCGCAAGAAACACAGCGGCCCCGCCACTTGTGGCATATACCCTCACCATGTCCTCTGCCCTGTCCGCCTCCCAGATCCGCGAGGCGTTCCTCCAGTTCTTCGAAGGGCGCGGTCATCGCCGCGTCGCGTCGTCGTCCCTCGTCCCCCAGAACGACCCCACCCTGCTGTTCACCAACGCGGGCATGGTGCAGTTCAAGGACGTGTTCACCGGCCGCGAGAAGCGCGACTACAGCCGCGCCACCACCTCGCAGAAGTGCGTGCGAGCAGGCGGCAAGCACAACGACCTCGACAACGTGGGCTACACGGCGCGCCACCACACGTTCTTCGAGATGCTCGGCAACTTCTCCTTCGGCGACTACTTCAAGGCCGACGCCATCGCGTACGGCTGGGAGTTCGTGACGAAGACGCTGGGGCTGGACACCAAGCGGCTCGCCGTCACCGTGTTCAACGGCGAGGGGGGCGTCCCCTGGGACGAGGAGGCGTTCGAGCTGTGGGCGAAGCAGGGCGTGCCCCGCGAGCGCATCTACAAGCTCGGCCTCAAGGACAACTTCTGGGCCATGGGCGACACGGGCCCGTGCGGCCCCTGCTCGGAGATCCACTTCCACCAGGGTGATGACATCCCCTGTGCCGAGGTGACCGCGGGCCGCGCGTGTCAGGGCGTGGCGTGTGACTGCGACCGGTGGCTGGAGATCTGGAACCTCGTGTTCATGCAGTTCGAGCGCAAGGAGAAGGACGCGCCGCTCATCCCCCTGCCCAAGCCGTCCATCGACACGGGCGCGGGTCTGGAGCGCATCGCCTCGGTGGTGCAGGGCAAGCGCTCCAACTACGACACGGATCTCTTCCAGAGCATCATCTCGCGCGTGAGCGAGCTGGTGGGCAAGCGCTACACCCAGGAGGATGGCGCCTCCATGCGCGTCGTGGCGGACCACGCCCGCGCGGCCGCCTTCCTCATCGCCGATGGCGTGCAGCCCTCCAACGAGGGCCGCGGCTACGTCCTGCGCCGCATCATGCGCCGCGCCATCCGCCACGGCTCCATCCTCGGACTCAACGAGCTGTTCTTCTTCAAGGTCGTCGATCGCGTCATCGAGCTGATGGGGGACGCCTACCCCGAGCTGCGCGACAGCCGCACCTTCCTCATCGAGGTGTCGCGGCACGAGGAGGAGAGCTTCCGGCGCACGCTCGATCGCGGCATGAAGATGATCGACGAGAGCGTGGCGAAGCTGAAGCAGGCCGGCGAGAAGAAGCTGTCGGGCGCGGACATCTACTACCTGCACGGCACCTACGGCTTCCCGTGGGACCTGACGGAGATCATCCTGCGCGAGCGCGGCTTCGAGGCCGACGTCGAGGGCTTCTGGAAGGAGATCGAGAAGGAGGCCCTGAAGAACAAGTTCGCGGGCTCCGGCGACAAGGCGGTGGGCGCCGTCTACCAGCAGGTGCTCGAGCGCGTGGGCCAGAGCGAGTTCCTCGGCTACGAGGGCGTGGGCCACGAGGGCGAGGGCTCGGTGCGCGCCATCCTCAAGGGCGGCGCCGAGGTGCCCGAGGCCCACGCGGGTGACGAGGTGGAGCTGGTGCTCGACCGCACGCCCTTCTACGGCGAGTCCGGCGGACAGATGGGCGACACCGGCCGCATCGTGGCCCATGGGGGCAAGACGGTGGCCCAGGTGGCCGACGCGCAGCGCCCGGTGCCCGGCCTCGTCGTCCACAAGGCGAAGGTGACCGAGGGCACGCTCAAGACGGGCGACATGGTGCAGGCGAGCGTGGACGGCGAGCGCCGCTCGTCCATCCGCGCCAACCACTCGGCCACGCACCTGTTGCACCGCGCGCTCAAGCTGGTGCTCGGCGAGCACGTGAAGCAGGCCGGCTCCGTGGTGGCGCCGGACTACCTGCGCTTCGACTTCTCGCACTTCTCGCCCATGACGCCCGAGCAGCAGGATCAGGTGGAAGACCTGGTCAACGGCTGGGTGCGCGAGAACACCGAGTCCCAGACGCGCATCATGAGCCTGGAGGAGGCGAAGAAGTCGGGCGCCGTCGCCATGTTCGGCGAGAAGTACGGCGAGACGGTGCGCGTCGTCACCGTGCACCCGCAGACCACGGAGCTGTGCGGCGGCACCCACGTGCGACGCAGCGGAGACATCGGCCTGTTCAAGCTCGTGAGCGAGAGCGGTGTGGCCTCGGGCGTGCGGCGCATCACCGCCGTCACGGGCCTGGGCGCCCTCCAGTACGTGCGCGAGACCGAGCGCGAGCTGAAGAAGGTCGCCGAGATGCTCAAGACCTCGCCCAAGGACCTGGTCAAGCGCGTGGAGGCCACGCAGAAGCGCGTGAAGGACCTGGAGCGCAAGGTCGAGGAGGTGTCCGTGAAGGCCCAGACGGGCTCCAGCAAGGATCTGCTCGAGCAGGCGCGCGACATCCACGGCATCAAGGTGCTCGCCACGCGCGTGGACCAGGCGGACGCGAACGTCATCCGCGGCATGGCCGACCAGCTGCGCGACCGCATCAAGTCCGGCGTGGTGCTCATCGGCGGTGAGAAGGACGGCAAGGTCGTCCTGCTCGTGGCGGCCACCAAGGACGTGGTGGCCCGGGGCATCCACGCGGGCAACCTGCTCAAGGAGCTCGCCAAGGAGGTCAACGGCCGCGGCGGAGGCAAGCCCGACCTGGCCCAGGGCGGTGGCGAGGATCCCTCGCGCATCCCCGCCGCCTTCGACAAGCTCTACGAGCTGGTCCAGGGAACCACCCTCGCATGAGAGCCCCCACCCAGGCGCTCCTCCTGCTGCTCTGCGCGGCCGCTCCGTTGGGCGGCTGCAAGGAGAAATCCGTGGACGGTCCCTCCGAGGACCGCACCCTGGAGAAGTTGCGCCTGGAAGTGGACCGCGTGAACCAGGGCGGCGCCCCCTCGGCCCCGCCCGGCACGCCCACCGATCCCCACGCGCAGCTCGCCGACCTCGCCGCCGCGCAGGACTCGGACGCGGTGAAGCCGCTCGCGCTGGCCTCGCGCGAGGCCGTGAGCGTGGACACGCTCGAGCTCCAGCCCACGGGCCTGGAGTCGATGCACTCGCTGCGCGGCGCCGGCAAGGTGGCCCTCACCACCTCGGACCTCTTCGTGCGCGTGAAGCTCGAGGCGCGCAACACCGGCGCGAAGGCCGTGGACGTGCCGCTGTCGGCGGCGAAGCTCGTGGACGCCGAGGGCCAGGAGTACCCCATCCCCCGCGATGCACAGGCCGTGGGCGGCACCCGGAAGCTGGACCACACCTGGGAGCCAGGGCAGAGCGAGTCGCTCGACCTCGTCTTCGAGGTACCCCTGGCCGCCGTCACGCCCGGTCTGGTGCTCGTGTTTCCATCCCGCGGCGGCAAGGACACCCGCCTTCCGCTGCAATGAAGCCCTCCGGGAGACGGTGACGCACGGTGACGGTCGAGCCCAAGCTGCTCCCGCTGCGCATCCGCCTTCCGTACGCCACGGAGGAGGAGTTCATCGTCCGCTACGGCGCCTATGTCGCCCGGGGCGGCCTCTTCCTCGCCACGCGCGCGCCCAAGACCGAGGGAACCAGGCTCCTGTTCGAGCTGGTGCTGGCCGACGGCGGACGCCTCCTGCGGGGCGAGGGCGTGGTGGTGAAGTCCCAGGCCGACGGCCCTCGCGCGGGAATGACGGTGCGCTTCGTGCGCCTGGACGTGCACAGCAAGGCGCTCATCGACCGCGTCATGGACCGCAAGGGCCAGGGCCCGGCGACGGCGAAGCCTCCCTTCGCCCCGGACTTCCCCACGCCGGAAGAAGCTCCGGCCGCGCCCGCAGCGCCAGCCCCACCGCCCGCCGAGACGACTCGGAAGGGACGCCCCGTCATCTCCGCGGAAGCCCTGCGCCGGCAAGCCGAGCGCATGCCCATCCCGGGCTCCTCCAGGACCCCGTCCCGCGAGGGAATTCCCACCGTCGCTCCGGTCAGCGCGGAGCCACTCCCCGCCCCCGAGCCACCCGTTTCCTTCGCGCCCGAGCCTCTCGCGCCCGTGGCTCCCGAGCCGTCCATTGCCTTCGAGCCCGAGCCCCCCGCGTTCGTGGTCCCCGAGCCGCCCGTTCCCCTCGCGCCCGAGCCTCCCGCGCCCGTGGTTCCCGAACCACCCGTGCCCGAGTTCAAGGGCCGGCGGCGCGCCATCCTCGACGTGGTCCCCGTGGCCCCCGTCACGGCCGCGCCTCGCGACGTCGTGCTCGGCATCGATCTGGGCACCTCATGGGCACGTGCCGCCGTTCACCACCAGGGCACGCTCCAGCTCATCCCCGTCGGTGGGGCCCAGGCCCTCCCCGCGCTCCTCGCCGTGAACGAGTCGGGCCAGCTCCTCATGGGTGAGGCGGCCCGGGCCGAAGCCGAGCGCGCACCGGGCCACGCCCTCCCCGGGCTGCGCCGCCTCCTCGGAGTGCGCGCCCGCTCGCCGCTGATGCGCGCGCTGAGCGGCCCCCTGCCCTTCGCGCTGAGCACCAGCCCCCTGGGTGACGCGAGCATCGACCTTCACGGCCGCCAGTTCCTCCTGCCCGAGCTCGCCGCCCAGCTCCTGCGCGAGCTCAAGTCCGCCGCCTCCTCCTTCCTCGGCCACGAGGCCGCGCGCACCGTGCTGTGCGTTCCCGCCCACTTCGACGACCGGCAGCGCGCCGCCATGCGCGAGGCGGCCACGCTCGCCGGACTCGAGGTGCTGCGCATCCTCAACGCGCCCTCGGCCGCAGCGCTCGCCTTCGGGCATGGGCGGGGGCTGGCGCGCAAGCGGCTGCTGGTGGTGGAGCTCGGTGGAGGGGGGCTCGATGTGTCCGTCGTGCAGCTCACCGGCGACGACCTCGAGGTCATCACCACCGGAGGAGACCCCACCCTCGGCGGCATGGACTTCGACGCGCGCATCGCCGAGGCGCTCGCCACGGCCCGCCAGGCCCAGGGGCTGCCCCGTCCCGAGCACCCCTCCGACTGGGCCGAGCTGTTGCTCGCCGCCGAGACCGCCAAGGTGGCCCTGAGCGAGCGGGAGGAGGTGTCCCTGCCCATGCCCGGCGGCGCTCCGCCCTTCGTGCTCACGCGCCAGCGCCTGGACACCCTCACCGAGGATCTCGTGCAGCGCCTCACCCTCGTCGTGCGGCAGGTGCTCGAGTCCAGCGCGCTCACGCCCCAGGGACTCGACGAGGTGCTGCTGCTGGGCAGCCAGGGCCGCGCGCCCCTGGTGCGTCGCGGGCTGGAGGAGGCCCTGGGCGTGCCCGTGCGCACGGACGTGGGGGCCGAGCACCCGGCGGCGCTCGGCGCGGCGCTGCTGGGCCAGGGGCTGCTCGACGCCGAGAAGGGCAAGCCGGGCGCCACCGTCTCCGAGGTGCTCTCCGTTCCCGTGGGCGTCGCCGAGCGCGGAGGCGGGCTGCGGCGCGTCCTCGAGCGCGACACGCGCCTGCCCGCGGAGAAGACGCTGGTGATTCCCGTCACCGCCGGCCCGCTCGCCCTCGCGCTCTTCCAGGGGCCCTCGCTCGTGGCGGTGGAGAACGAGTACCTCGGCACGCTCTCCCTCACCCTCGAGCGTCCGGGCGAGGCCGAAGTGCACTTCAGCCTGTCGCAGGACGGGCTCCTGTCGCTGGCCGTCACCCTGCCCGGCGTCAAGCGTCAGCCGGTCACCCTCACCGCGCAGCCACCCGAGGACGCGGAGTGGGAGGCCCTGCTGTCGCGCTCCCCCTTCGAGGGCGAGCCCGGGACGCGTCCGGGCGGACTCCTGTCGGGTCTGCGCAAGCTCTTCGGCCGCCGCTGACGGCGAGTGCGGGGAGGCAGCCGAGCAGGGGCCTCTCGTCTGCCCCGGAGCAGGCACGGCCATGAGGCCGAGTGCGTCTCGTCAACCTTCCCATTCCAGGCGCGTGAGCAGATTTCACCTGGGAAACAGAAGTCGGCCTCGACGCCGACGTGATGGGGTGGATGACATGAAAGCTCGTTCCTGGATGGGTGGTGTCGCACTGGTGTCCCTCTGCATGTCGGGGGCGGCGCTCGCGGCGCCCGGCGCGGAGAACATCGCCGAGAAGCTCAATTTCAACGAGGAGGACACCCGGGTCGGCCTGGACGTCCGGCTGGGCGCGGGCGGTCTGGCGGGCAGCGGCGGAGATGTCACCCAGGTGGGTCCGATGGTGGGCATCGCGGCGGGTGCGCAGCCCTGGCGCTTCCTCGGCGTCGAGGCGGGAGCCGAGGGCCAGCGTCTGCCCATCGACGACCCGCGTATCGGTGAAGGCGAGGCCATGTACCGCTACAACGTCGGGCTCCTGGCCAAGGCGGGCCCCCTGCTCGCCCAGGAGAAGCTGCGGCCCTACGTGGGCGTGGGCGCGGGCGTGAGCTACCTCAACGCCACGAGCGGCGCGGAAGGACTCTACCGCAACGACTTCATCACCGAGGTGCCGCTCGCGGCCGGTGTGGACTACCGCTTCGGCAATGGCATCTTCGCGGGCGCGCGGGCGTCCTACCGGGTCCTCTTCGGCGAGGAGTTCGCGGACGCGGCCACCATCGACAACGACTCGGGCGGCAACCTGCTCAACATCGCCGCCACCGTGGGAGGGCGCTTCTAGCGTCCCGCCCGGACGTCACCCTCACAGGGTGAAGCGGGAGAGCAGGGCCTCGGGAGACGGGTTCTTCTCCCAGGCCTCCAGCACCGCCTGCGCGGGCGAGCGTCCCGAGGCGGCCACCTCGGTGAGGGGCTCGAGCAGGGGCGCGTCCTGGGGATCCAAGCGCTCCAGTCCCCGGCGGGCGATGGCGACCATCTCCCCGGCCAGGCGGTGCAACTCCTGTCCATTCCACCGCCCCGCCAGTCCCTCGCGGCGCGCGGTGTCGTGGAAGGCGAGCTGCTGCTCGTAGGAGAGCGGCGGCAGCAGGCGCGAGGCCTCGTCCAGCGCCGTGCGGTCATACAACAGCCCGCGCCACAGCGCCCCGAGCGCGCCCGTCATGGCCGCCGAACAACAGTCCGCGCCGCGCACCTCGACGACCTTCTTCAGCCGCGCCTCGGGAAAGAGCGTGGAAAGGTGGTCCGTCCAGTCCGTCAGATCGGCCGGAACGCCCTCGAAGCCGTCACGGATGAACTGCCGGAAGGTCATCTTCGGCCGGAGGTACTCCCCGCGCCGGCGCAGGAACAGGATGGGGGCATCCAGCGCCCACTCCGCGTAGGCCCTGTAGGAGAAGGAGCCGTCGAAGAAGGAGCGCAGGTAGCCACAGCGCGTGGGGTCCACCTCGTCCCAGACCCGGCTGCGGAAGGACATGTAGCCGGAGGGCTTGCCGTTACGCAGCGGACTGTTGGCGTAGAGCGCCACCAGCAGCGGGGTCAGCCGCGCGATGAGCACCGTCTTGCGCACACAGTCGGCCTCGTCCTCCCAGTCGAGCGACACCTGACCGGTGGAGGTCATCAACATCATGTGGTGCGCGAGCGCGCCGCGCTCGGGCAGCACCTGGCGCATGGCCACGTAGCGCGACTTGGGCATCCACGACACGTCCTCGGTCGTCCCGAAAGGCCGGTAGCCCAGGGCCACCAGTTGCAAGTCCAGGGAGGCCGCGGCGGCCTTCACCTCGGAGAGATGGGCGAGGTTCTCGGCATGGGCCTCGCGCGCGGTGGTGAAGGGCGAGCCGGACAGCTCGAACTGTCCGCCGGGCTCCAGGGAGATGGTGAGCATCCCCTTCTGCAGCGCGATGGTCGGGGAGGACGGGGTCTCCCGGAAGGGCTCATAGCCGCCCGGAGCCAGCTTCTCGAGCAGCGCGCCAATTCCCGAGGCCCCCTCGTAGGGCACGCTCCTCGCGGAGCGCAGCGGGTAGACGAACTTCTCGTGCTCGAGCCCCAGCCGATGTTGAGCGCGCGGCTTCTCGGCGGACCGGAAGCCGGCCAGGAGCATGTCGACGGAGGTAATGGGCTCGGAGGCAGTTCGCTGGAGGTCGAGGGACATGGCGGCCCTATATAACGGTCGTTGACCCTGCCGCTGTCATTTGCGCATGGTCTCCCCCCCATGAGTGCTTCTTCGCCGGTGCCCTCCTTCTCCGCCCGGTCCAACCCGGCGGATTTCCTCCAGGGCCTCGCCCTGATTGGCCGGGCCACGGGGCTCATCTTCCGGACCCCTCGCCTGCTCGCCCTGTCCCTGCTCTGTGGGCTCGTCACCCTGGTGGCACTCGGAGGCCTCTTCGCCCTGCTCTGGGTGTATGCGCCCGATCTCCTGGGAATGGTGTGGACGAGACCCGAGCCCTGGTGGGGCCGTGTGCTCTGGGGGCTCGTCTTCGTGCTCCTGTTCCTCGTGCTGTTCGTCGTGGGGGCCAGCGTGGTGGTGCCCCTGGTGCTCGCGCCCCTGCAGGATCCGCTCTCCGAGCTCACCGAGGAGCGCTGCGGCCACTACAGCTCGCCACCCTTCCGGCTCGGCGCCTTCTTCCGGGGCCTGGTCCTCGGCGTGTCACACACCCTGGCGCGCATCTTCTTCCTCCTGCTGGGCCTGGCCGTGCTCCTGCCGCTGCACCTGGTGCCAGGGGTGGGCAGCATCGCCTGGGCCGTGCTGGGCACGATCTGGACGATGCTCTGGCTGGCGGGCGAGCACCTCGCCGCCCCCATGACCCGGCACCAGTACCCCTTTGACCAGGTGCGCCGGGTGCTGCGCCAGCGCTGGCCGCTCTGCCTGGGCTTTGGCGCCGGGGTCTACGTCCTGCTCTGGGTGCCGCTGCTCAACAACTTCTTCCTCCCCGTGGCGGTGGTTGGCGGCACGCTGCTCTACCGAGGGCTGCTCGCCGTGGGCAATGTCCCCCCTCCCCCCGACGGGAAATAATCCTCCCGGCCGGTTGTCACGGTCCCACGCCCCGGCGCGGGAAGGAGTTTCCCGCAGGTGGCGTTCTCCAACGTTGCACGTGGGCGCACGCTTGAAGCACCGGGGGTCCATGGTTAGGCTTGCCCGGCTGCTTCCGGCCTCCCTCTTTTTCCCCGATTCAAGTTCTCGATTTCATTGGGTTTTCACGCATCACCCCGAGGCTCACGGGCCTCACCTGGATGAACCATGCCGCGATTCTTTCGCCGGATCACCGCCGTCGCCGTTCTGCTGGGCGCCTGGGCCCTCGTTGGCAATGACCGCGCCCCCCTGCCCCTGACCCTGGGGGCCGCGGAGGCCGGCCAGGCGGGCTCGGATGCCGCCCGTGCCAATGGGGAGAAGACCGGTGCGCAGCAGCACGATCTCTCCTCGCTGCGCGTCTTCACCAAGGTCATCCTCTACGTGAAGGACAACTACGTCGACCCCAAGCGCGTGCGGCCCAAGGAGATGATGATCTCCGCGCTGGAGTACGTGGAGAAGAGCGTGCCGGACGTGCTCGTGGACGGCAGCGCCGAGACGGGCAAGCTCAACGTGAACGTCAACGGCAAGCTGCGCGAGTTCGACCTGAGCCACGTGGACTCGCTCTGGAAGATGTCCTTCACGCTCAAGGACGTCTTCGACTTCATCAACAAGAACATGCGTCCCATGGAGGACACGCGCGACATCGAGTACGCGGCCGTCAACGGGATGCTCTCCACGTTGGATCCGCACTCGGTGCTCCTGCGCCCCGAGGTGTACCGGGAGATGAAGCTGTCCACCAAGGGTGAGTTCGGTGGCCTGGGCTTCGTCATCCAGATGCGCGAGGGCAACCTCACCGTGGTCAAGGTGCTGCCCAAGACGCCGGCGCACCGCGCGGGCATCCTCAAGGACGATCAGATCAAGAAGATTGGCGAGGAGTCCACGGTCAACATGGACCTCAACGAGGCCGTGTCCAAGCTGCGCGGCCCCGTGGACAGCCGCATCACCATCACCGTGGAGCGCAAGGGCTGGGAGAAGCCGCGCGCCATGACGCTCGCGCGCGGGATGATCTCCATCGACAGCGTGCAGCACAAGCTCTTGGCCGGCAACGTGGGCTACGTGCGGCTGAAGAACTTCCAGGGCAACACCACGCGCGACCTGCAGTCGGCGCTCTCGGAGATGCGCAAGCAGACCGAGGCCAAGGGCGGGCTCAAGGGCGTGGTGCTCGACCTGCGCGGCAACCCGGGCGGTCTGCTCGAGCAGGCCATCCAGGTGTCCGACACCTTCGTGTCCAACGGCACCATCGTCTCCACGGTGGGCCTGTCGGACAAGCTGCGCGAGGAGAAGAAGGCGCACGCGGACGAGGGCGAGGAGGCCTATCCGGTGGCGGTGCTGGTCAACGCGGGCAGCGCCTCGGCCTCGGAGATCGTCGCCGGCGCGCTCAAGAACCTCAATCGCGCGGTCATCATCGGCCGCCAGACGTTCGGCAAGGGCAGCGTGCAGGTGCTCTATGACTTCCCGGACGACAGCGCGCTCAAGCTCACCATCGCCAAGTACCTCACCCCCGGGGACGTCTCCATCCAGGAGGTGGGTATTGTTCCGGACATCGAGCTCGTCCCCTCCGCCGTCACCGACGAGCGCGTGGTGGTGTTCGCCCCCCGCAAGACGATTGGCGAGGCGGACCTGGACCAGCACTTCGGCAACCCCAACTCGGAGTCGGTGGCCAAGAAGCGCGAGGACGTGCTCGGCCGCGAGAAGCCGCTCGAGACGGTGAAGTACCTCAAGGTGGACCAGAAGCAGCTGCAGGCCATCGCCAAGAAGCAGGAGGACGCGGCCAAGAACCCCGAGGGCGCCAAGGAGGACCCCAAGGCGCACGCGGGCAGCCACCTCCTGGACGTGGACTCGGTGGGCTCGAGCGAGGAGCTGGATGACCAGCTCGACGCGGAGAGCCAGGACGAGGTGAAGGAGGACTTCGAGGTGCAGTTCGCCCGCGACTACGTGCTCCAGGTGCCCTTCACCGACCGCAAGCAGATGCTGCAGAAGGGCAAAGGCTACGTGGAGAAGAAGATCGCCGAGGAGGCGCAGCGCATCAGCTCGGCCATCGCCGCCCTGGGCGTGGACTGGAGCGCCGGCCCGACGCCCAAGGACGTGAAGCTCGCCACCTCCTTCAGCCCCACCGCGGACCAGAAGATCACCGCGGGCGAGACGTTCGACATGGCCTTCACGGCGGAGAACAAGGGCAGCGAGCCCCTCAAGCGCGTGCGCGCCTGGACCGAGAGCGACAACTACTACCTCGACCGCCGCGAGTTCCTCATCGGCAGCCTCGCCCCCGGGGAGAAGAAGACCTGGAAGGTGAAGGTGCGCCTGCCCAAGGATCTCACCTCGCGCCGCGATGACGTGACGGTGAAGGTGCTCGACGACAACGGCACGCTGCCCACCAACCTGGTGAGCGAGCTGAGCTTCGTGGAGCTGCCGCGCCCCGCCTTCGCCTTCAACTGGCAGGTGGTGGATGACTGCGACACGTGCAACCGCGATGGCGTCGCCCAGCGCGGCGAGGACATCAGCGTCCTGCTCGACGTGACGAACACCGGCAAGGGCAAGGCGCTCGACTCGTTCGCGCAGATCAAGAACGTGGGCGAGCCGAACATCTTCATCGAGAAGGGCCGCTTCAAACTGGGCGAGCTGGCCCCGGGCGAGACGAAGACGGCGCGCTTCCAGCTCGCGGTGAAGAAGCCCCTCAAGGACGACCACTTCCAGCTCAAGCTGGCCATCCTCGACGAGCCGCTCGAGGAGCTGGCCATGGAGAAGCTGGAGCTGCCGGTGACGGACGCCCCGGCCCTCAAGTTCGACGCGAAGAAGGGCTCGGTGAAGGTGGCGGACAAGGCGGAGCTGCTGGCCGAGCCTCGCGCGGACGCCACCGTGGTGGGCCGGCTGCCCAAGGCGGCCACGCTGGCCGTGGAGGCGGCGACCAAGGGCTTCTACCGGGTGGCGCTCGACAAGGAGCGCTTCGCCTTCGTGCGCGCCCAGGATGCCCGCGAGACGTCGGCCAAGGCCGGCCCCACGCCCGAGTTCGCGCACCTGTCGCGCCGCTCGCCGCCGGAAATCAAGCTCGACCTGGACCCGAGCCAGGGCGGACTGGTGGCCACGGGCGACAAGTACACCTTGAGCGGTGAAGTGAGTGACGCGCAGGGGCTGTTGGACATGTACGTCCTGGTGAACGACCAGAAGGTCTACTTCCAGGGAGCGGACACCAACGCCAAGGCGGGCACGCCGCACCGGATCAAGTTCTCCACCGAGTTCACCCTCAAGGAGGGCAACAACAGCGTCCTGGTGGTGGCGCGCGAGAGCTCCGACTTCGCCAGCCGCCGCGCGGTGCTCATCCGCCGCCGTGCGGCCGAGGTGGCCCAGAAGCTCGCGCCTCCGGGCACGGCCGCCAAGCAGTAGGCCAGCTGTTCGCTGTCTCCGGGCGGCTTTCGGCGGAGTCCACGGACTCCGCGGGAAGCCGCCCGTTTTATTGACGCTCCACTCTGGTGCACGCTAGCGTCGCCCCCGTTTGGCGCCGTCGGCCAGCACGTGCGCCTGGGAGGCGGTTCTGAGGATGCGGACGTTCAGCCGGTGGATGGCTCTCGCGGTGCTGGTGGGCGGTCCCGCCGCGTACGCGGCGGATCGCAACGACATCGAGCTGTCGAAGCTCGGCAAGCCCGGCGAAAACTCCGCCAGGACGGGCTTCAGTACAGACTCCGACTTTCGCGCCTTCGCGCGCACGCTGGGCGCGATGATGACCGCGACCAACCTGACGCCGCCGGAGACGCTCGGGCACGCGGGCTTCGCCGTGGGCATGGAGTTGGGCGTCGTCGGCATGCCCGATGAGGTGAAGCTGCCGATGGTGAGAGCGCTGGAGGGCCCGGCCCTGGTGCCCTCCATCCACGTGCGCAAGGGCCTGCCCTTCTCCATCGACGTGGGCGCGCGCGTGGGCTGGCTCGACCGCAGCAACCTGTTCGCCGCCACCGGCGAGGTGAAGTGGGCCGTCAACGAGGGCTTCATCCCGTGGCTGCCGGACATCGGCCTGCGCGCGCACGTGACGCACCTGCTCAACACGCGCGACTTCCACCTGACCGCGGGCGGTCTGGACGTGAACGTGGGCAAGCAGTTCCCGCTCGGCGGCATGATCAGCCTCACCCCCTACGGTGGCATCGACTTCGTGGGCGTGGCCGCCAAGTCGGA
Source organism: Cystobacter fuscus DSM 2262 (assembly GCF_000335475.2). Classification (NCBI taxonomy): domain Bacteria; kingdom Pseudomonadati; phylum Myxococcota; class Myxococcia; order Myxococcales; family Archangiaceae; genus Cystobacter; species Cystobacter fuscus. The sequence goes on from NZ_ANAH02000021.1 coordinate 23,366, forward strand.
GCTGCTCGGCTTCACGCCGAGCGGTGCGACGGGGCCGCTGACGGTCGCCGCCTACGAGCCGGTGAACGGCTGGGACAACATCAACACCCGCTTCTACGCCGGCGGACGCTTCATCGGCGGCGCGCTGCAGCTTGGCGCCGAGGTGTCACTGAGCAGCCAGGGCACCATTCAATCCATCGAGGGTGGCCCGAACAACCGCGCCCTGGCCCCCGTGTTCGCCTTCAGCACCACGCTCGGCTTGGACTTCTAGCGCAGGGCCTCGCGCACGGCGCGCGGCCGGTTGGTGATGAGGTAGGAGACGCCCATCTCCTTCAGCTCGCGCGCGCGCCGGGCGTCATCCACCGTCCACACCGCCACGCGCAGCCCCCGCTCGCGCCACGCCTCCACGCGCTCCGGCGTGCACTGCTCGTGAAAGGGGTGCACCGAGTGCGACGAGACGAGCGGCACCAGGCCGTGGGCCTGCGGACCCCAGCGCTTGTCCGGATCGATGAGGAAGCCACGCCGCAGCGAGGGCGCGGCGGCGGCGGTCCGGAAGAGGCACACCGGATTGAAGCTGGAGATGATGACCCGCCCGGCCAGCCGCCGCTCCGTGACGAGCCGAGCCACCTTCACGGCGAGCCCTCCATCGTCGAAGTGGTCGCACTTGAGCTCGATGTTGACGAGGAAGTGCGCGGGCAGCGCGTCCAGCACCTCCTCCAGCAGGGGGATGCGCGCGGGGGCGAAGCCGAGCCGGCTTCCCACGTCCGCTCCCTGGAGCTTCCACCAGGACGTGGTGCGCACCTCCCACGGCAGGCCGGCGAGCCGCTCCAGGTGCTCGTCGTGGCACACCACCACCTCGCCCGAGCCACACACCATGGCGTCCAACTCCACGCCATCGGCCCCCTGGGTCACGGCTTGCTGGAAGGCGGCGAGGGTATTTTCCGGGGCATCGGCGCTGGCACCTCGGTGGGCGAGCAGGAGCATGGCGCGGAGTGTGCGACAGCCCGGCCCGGGGCGCGAGCCCTCCGGTGGGGCGCCCGGACGCCGACACGTGGCTTGCCTCCCCCGGGGCATTGCTGCACTGTGCGCCTCATGTTGGGACTGCGGCTCGGAGAACTGTTTTTCATCGGCTTCATCCTGGTGGTGGTGTTCTCCGCCGCGCGGATGGGCCAGCTCGGCAATGCCGTGGGCCGCTTCGTCTACTCCTTCAAGAAGGCCTCCAAGGGCGGAGACATGGTGGACGCCAAGCCCCTGCCCCGCAACAAGCGGGGCCAGGACGTGACGGACGCCGACTACCACCACGACTCCGGCCCCAAGCGCGGCTAGCCGCCCTTGAGCAGACGCGCCGCCTGCTCGCGCAGGGAGGCGTGCACGGAGGCATCCGCGGCGAGTTCCGCCAGGTCATTGCCGTTGAGCAGGGGGACGATCTTCACCCCCACCTCCGGCGGCAGGTAGGGATTGAAGACGAGCGCGCGGCGCACCGCGTGCCGCACGGACCAGCGCGTCGACTTCCAGATTTCCACCAGGGGCTCGGGCCGGGCGGGGCGGCGGGCCGCCATGCGCACCACGATCTCCTCGGTGAGCCGGGGGTTGAGCAGCGCGTTGCGGATGACGGCCGGGTTGCTCACCGCGGACAGCCGCGCGAGCACGTCTGGATCCCTCGTGAGGCGGGCCTGCTGCTTGCTGTGGCCCAGCGACTGGGTGAAGGCCTTGGCATCCGCCCGGGCCGCCGCGCCCTCGTCGAACTCCTTGTGCGCGGGCGCCGTCTGGAAGAGGTCCGCCACGGACTCCAGGGACTGCACCTCGGCCATGCGGCGCAGCGAGTCCGCGTAGGGGATGCTCGCGGACTCCCTGCCGAGCGCCGCCACGAAGGAGGAGAGCACGCAGGTGGCGGGCTCCCAGCCCCCCCGGGCGAGTTGGATGACGTGGTGGATCAGCTCGTTGGCGTCGAGCGGATCCATCCGGGCGATCTCCCGGGCGGCGGCCTTGCGGACGATCTCCCCCCCACCCCCGCCCAGGGCATGGAGCCTGCGGACAACGGCCTTGGCGTCCTCACGGCTGGCCATTGCCCGCGCTTCCCTCCCGAACGCCTCCCGTGGTGGCCGCCACGCCCTGGGGTTCGAGCGTCACCTCCAACCGGAGATCCGCCAGGTTCTCGGGGTACTCGAAGAAGAAGACGACGAAGGGCATGTGGGCGCCGGGAGCCACCGCCTCCGCGGCCGAGTCCAGACGGGTGCGCAGCGCGGCGGCGTCTCCGGCGGTGCGCACCGAGTAGAGATCCTCGGGCGTCGGCGGCGGGCCCGCGAGCCCTTCCGACGACAACACCCGCCGCTCCCCATCGAACAGCGAGACCCGGGCCTTCACCCGGATGGGCGTGGCGCCGCGATTGACCACCTCGCCCCGGACGAAGAAGAGGGGCTTGCCACCCGTGGCCTCATAGAGCCCATTGGAGACGTCCTTGGCCACCAGCGGCGTCGTGGGCGACAACCACTCGCGAATGCGCGAGACGGACAGATCGGACAACTCCACCCGGCCCTCGTTGAGCGAGGCAAGGGCCACGGCGAGCAGCCCGGCCAGGAGCACCACGACCACCACGAACTGGACGGCCGCCGCCGCCAGTCGCTGAACGAGCCTGGGAGCGGGGCGCGCCGCCGCTGCCGCCGGGGCCTCGGGCGGGGCCACCACCGGCGGCGCGGGCTTGGGCGTCGGCGGCTCGGCGAGAGCACCCCGGCCCGAGGGCGCGGCATCCTGCCCGCGGAAGTCCTGGAATGGAGAAGGCCCGCCCGGGGCATTTCCCTGTCCGGCGGGGGCGCCCCAATCCGGAATGCCCGAAGGCGCGCCCTGCTGCGCGGGAGCCCCCCAATCCGGAATGCCCGAGGGCGTGCCCTGCTGCGAGGGGGCACCCCAGTCCGGAATCCCCGAGGGCGCGCCCTGCTGCCCGGGGGCACCCCAGTCCGGAATCCCCGAGGGCATGGACGGAGCGGGAGCCGCCGCGGCCGCCGGAGGCAGCGCGGACACGGGATCGAACGCGGCGAACGGGTTGTCGCTCTCGAACCCGCCCATGCTGGCGGGAGCCGGAGCCTGGGCCGCGACGGGCGCCGCGTTCCGGACCGGCACGGGCACCGGAGCGGGAGGAGGCGGCGCGGCCGCCGGAGGGGGGACGAACGACACGAACGGGTTGTTGCCCTCGAGCCCCTCCATCTCCTCGTATACGGGGGCCGCGGGCGCGCTGTCCGACGACAATGCGAACGGATCCGCCGCCGGGGCGGCATCCGGATCGAAAGTCGTCACGTCGGGTTCATCGTCCGGAGGCAGCGAGAACGGATCCGGTTCCTCGACGGGAAGGGGAACCGGAGCGGCGCGCACGGGCGCTGGCGCCGGACTCCTGGCGGGAACCTGGACCGGCGCGGGGGGCGCGGGAGCCGGGGCGGGCTTCGGCGCCGGAGCGGCGCGCATGGCCACCGGCGTGGGACTCCGGGCGGGAACCTGGGCCGGCACCGGAGGCGCGAGCCCCGGAGCGGGCTTCGGCGCCGGAGCGGCACGCCCGGGCGCCGACGGCCTGCCCACTGCCTGCTTCGGCGCGGGCGCATCCACCGTCGCGAACGGATTCTTCTCGTCGAACGACAGCGACAGCGCGGGGGTCAGTGGCCGATCAGCCAGTGGCCTGGCGGACGCCGATGACGTCTCCCCCGCGAACTCCATCAGCGGATCCAGATCGAGCGTCGCGGGGGTCCGCGGCGGCTCCATGGACGTGACACGAGGCAGCCCGGGGGCACCGCCGCGAGCGGCGGCGAGACCCGGCGGGGCGGCGGCCTGCGCGGGCTTCACGCCAGGCGGGACGGGCCTCGTCGAGGGAGCCGCGGGAGCCGGGGCGCGAGGGACCTCGAGGGGCGTCCCCACGCGAGCGGCCATGGCGGGCTTCGCCACCGGCACGGGCGCGACCACGGCCGGCGCGGGCACGGCGGGAGAAACCTCCTCGCGCACCACCCGGAACGTATGCTGACACTTGGTGCAGCGGACCTTGACCCCCTTCTCCGTCACCTTCTCGTCGGGGATCTTGAACCGCGTCTCGCACTGCTCACACTTGACGATCATTAGGGCTCGGCCTGAGCCGGAGTATAGAGGCACGAGCACACCATCGCGAGCAACCCGTCGCGTGGCTTGCCCGCCCCCCCCCCCTCTGCTACAGGCTGACGACCCACCCGAGTACGCAAGCAACACGATGCGTCGCGGAGACACCAAACTATGAGCGAGCCAGAGCAGGCAGGCGTGCCGGCGAAGGAGCCTAAGGTCATCAAGCGGTACACGAACCGCAAGCTCTACGACACCGTCGAGAGCCGGTACGTGACCCTCGACGAGATCGCCGCGATGATCAAGGACGGCGTGGAGGTCCAGATTGTCGATAACAAGACGAAGGAGGACCTCACCTCGGTCACGCTCGCGCAGATCATCTTCGAGGAGGAGAAGAAGCGGAACCGGATGCCCCTGACGGTGCTCCGGGAGATCATCCGCCACCCGGGCGAGTCCCTCACGGACTTCATCCAGAAGGCCGTCACGCCCCGCGTGGCGTCCATCCGCGAGGAGGCCGAGTCCCGGCTCGACAAGCTGCTGCGCCGCGAGGAGGCCACGCCGGACGGTGAGCCCGCGGCCCCCCAGGAGGACGCCAGCGGCGGCGCCACGGCGCCCACTCCCAGCGGAGCGGCGGAGCTGCTCAAGGCCAGCCAGCGCGCGCTCGAGGACTGGCAGCGCCGGATCGACGAGCGGGTCAAGCAGGCCGTGGAGAACCTGGCCGGCAACCTGCCCGCGATGGGCCGTGACATGCAGGTGCTCACCCAGCGGCTCGAGGAGCTCGAGAAGAAGCTGGATGAGATGGACAAGAAGAAGCAGTCCTGAGCCGTGGAGGGGGTGATGCCCCCGCGCCCCAACCGGGCACGGGGGCCTCCTCACACAGTTCCGGGGGGTATCAGATCGGCTCGAGCAGGAATTGCTGGCAGTCGTTGTTCGACCATGCCCACTGCTGCAGCTTCGTCCCATCCCCACTGCTCGTGCAGCTCGTCACGTCGAGCACCTTGCCGCTGTGGCGCGCCTCGATGCGGACATAGCCGTTGCCCAGGGAGACGGTCTTGAACTGCTGATTGGAGCCATTGGACCAGGTCCACTGCTGCACGGGCGCGCCGTCCGCGGTGCTCACGTCCGCCACGTCGAGCGCCTTGCCGCTGTGGCGCGAGACGATCTGGGAGTAGCCGCTGTCCGTCGGCTGGAGCGTCCACTGCTGGCTCGAGCCCGTGTGGCACGCCCACTGGTGGATCTTCGCGCCATCCGCGGTGCTCTGCGCCTCGACGTCCACGCACTTGCCGGTGGCCTTGTTCACGAGGCGGTAGGCGGTGGTGGTGCCGCCCGAGGAGCCCGCCTTCCACTTGAACGAGGCGACCGAGCGCGGCGGCAGCGAGTAGTCGAAGGACTGGCCGTTCCAGCGCACCTTGAAGGTGAGCGTCTGGCTGCCGTTGGAGTTGAGCGCCACCAGCGCCAGCGAGCCGTCCGGGTTCTTGAAGGCCACGGTCTCGATGTTGCCATTGCCCAGGCTCGTCGAGCCGATGCGCACCGCGCCCGCGCGCGCCACCTTCCCGAAGTGCGCCCAGGAGTAGTAGTCCTCGTTCTTCGTGTAGGTGCCCGTGGTGTTGTTCACCGTCAGCATGCCGCGGCAGTCGACGCAGCCGCCCGTGTAGGGGCCGTGGTTCGGATCCAACGCGATGTTCCAGTACAGGGAGCTGCGCGCCCAGTTGCGCAGCGGGCCCATGATCACGTTGCGCACGTTCCACGTGAAGTTGGCCGCCGCGTCCTTCGCCCACTCGCCGCCGGTGCACTCGGTGAAGTGGATCTCCTCGTTGGGATAGGCGTTGTGGAAGTCGTTCTGGACGGCGGAGCCGGTCTCGGGGCTCTCGTAGCAGTGCCAGGCCACGCCCGCGATGGCCGCCTGGGCCTGGCCGTTGTTGTAGGCCAGGGTGTCGTAGGCGAAGCGCGACGGGGCCCCGCCCTCGTACCAGTTGTGATCCCAGGCGAAGATCTTCACCGAGCCGAAGCCCGCGTTGTTGAGCGCGGGCCGCAGGTTGTTGGCCGCGAAGTTCGCCTGGTCCGCGGGCTCCATCTGCATCGTCGCGTACGTGCTGTTGGCGTTGTGCGGCTCGTTCTGCATGCTCACCGAGTGGATGGGCACGCCCTGGGCCTTGTAGCCCTGGAGGAACTTGACGAAGTAATCGGCATACATGCCGTACAAGTCATTGCGCAGGTAGCCGCCGCCGGTGAACGAGTTGTTGAACTTCATCCACCCGGGGGCGCTCCACGGCAGGGCGGTGATCTTCAGCTCGGGGTTGAGCTGGAGCGCCTGCTTGAGCAGCGGGATGATGTAGGCCGTGTCGTGGTTGATGGAGAAGCCATTCAAGTCACAGCACGTGTCGTCGTAGCTGTAGTTGTTGCGCGCGAAGTCCGACGCCCCCATGGGCAGACGGACCATGCCGTAGCCCCCGCCCGCCGACACGCTGAACAGATCGTTCATGATGGCGTTGCGCTGGGGTGAGTTGTAGATGAGCCACGCGGACGAGTCCGTGAGGGCCCCCCCGAACCCATCGATGGTCTGGTAGGTCGTCGACTCGGTGATGTCGATCGTCGTCGACGTGCCGCTCTGCGTTCCGAAGGTCTTGTTCGCCTCGGCGTTGAAGCGCTTGGACAGGGAGCTGCCCGAGGTGGTGGTCAGCCAGACCTGGACGGACTCACCCGCCGCCGAGGCGAGCGAGGGCACCAGCCCGCACAGGCCCCACAGCGCCAGGGAGACACCCGTCCGCGTGTTCTTCTTGAAGAGAGTCATGAGTCGATCGATCCCGTGTGATGGAAACCCAGGAAGAGGGAACGGCGACGCCCAGGTCCCCTGGGAGGACCTGGGCGTCAGGACAAAAGCGAGTGGGTTTCAGCCCGCGGGGCAGAACGTCACGTTGAGCTGCCGGCCGCCGTTGCAGGTGTAGAAGCCGGCCTGGTTGGCCGCCATGGGGTAGTCGTCGTAGGCGAACCCGTACACCGCGCCGCACTGGTCATGCACCCACTTGGCGTACTGGTTGTAGGGCTTGCCGGTGTTGTAGTACTGGGCCACGTTCGTGCTGTCGGGGTTGTCCACCATGCCGCGCGTGATGGCCGAGCACCACTTGGCGCTCTGGTCGAAGAAGGGCGCGGAGCAGGCATACACCTGCGGCGTCTTCGCCGTGCCCGGGTTGCACTGGCCGGGGTACTTGCTCGCGCACCGGGCGATCTCGCTGTCCAGGCGGTTGCACACCGAGCCGCGGCGCGGGTCGCTCGCGTACTCCCCGTCGAGGCAGAAGGAGCGCGGCGCGAGGCAGATGGTGCCGCCCCCCATGTTGTAGCGCAGCCCGTCCGGGCACGCGTTGGCGATGGCCGAGCTCAGCGCGCTGTAGCTCTTGTTGCACTGGGCCATGTTGCAGCCGTTGTTGCCCACGGTGGAGATCTGCATGGGCAGACCCACGTGGTCCACGTACGTGAGGTTGTAGTAGATGTTCTGCACGCCGTTGCCGTCGGGTCCGAGCGTGAACTCGGCCTTCTCCAGCTCGCGCGGCGAGGAGGGCGAGGGCAGCGTGCGGTAGGCGCTCACGCGGCCGCTGGGGTAGTTGCTCGGCGCGTAGTAGGTGTAGCTGCCCCCGGTGCCGAGGTTGCGGAAGATCCTGTTGCCCGCCGAGTCCTTCTCCAGAGGGATGTCGCCCACACCCGACAGGACGACGTTGAGGGCGAACGGGCACTTGTTCGTCACCACCACCGGCACCGTGCCCGACGTGGGAGGAGGCGTCGTGCCCCCGCCGCCCGTGTTGTGCAGTTCGAAGTAGTCGAACTTGAACAACCAGTCACCGCCCGTCGCCACGCCCTTGAAGAACAGGTTGTGCGTGCCGCTGATCGTGGGCGTGGTGAGCGTCAGCGTGGTGAAGGCATTCCAATCACTGCCCGTGGCGGCGGAGATCGCCACCGTGCCGAGCTTCGTGCCACTGCCCACCGCGTCGGCCCAGATCTCCGCCTTGCCTCCCGCGTAGGGCGCGCCCACGCGCACCTGGATCTGGTTCACGCCGCTGCCGAAGTTCACTCCGCTGTAGCCGATGACCTCGTTGACCTGGAGGCCGGCCACTGACTGGCCGTCACCGCCGCCCTCGTTGAACACGGCACCGGCCGTCGTGAGCGAGGAGTTCCAACCTTCCGCCTGGATGCGGTTGCCCACGATGGCCGTCTGCGCCTTGCGCACCAGCTCCTCGTGGCTGTTCGTCTCTGGCATCTGGCCACAGCCCAGGGCCGTGGCCAGCATCAACCCCGCGCCGCTCGCGAGCAGCAGGCTCCTGCCTTCCATTCCCGCGAAACTGAAATTCCCGAAAAAGTCGTCGGACATGGCTTCTCCTTGAAATAAGCGAAAATAGGAGAAGCGCACTTAATGATTCGGGTCAGGAAAAAGCGAGAACCTTGTTGGGACGCCCCAGACGAAGTCGCCGCCCGAAAGACATGACACGGGGCGTCCTCACCCGGCGTCAGGGTTCACGCCTCACCACGAGTTCAATTCCTTGCTGAACCCCCTGTTCAGCCAACCGCCGTGAACAACTCCGTGGAGTGCTCGAACCATGCGGTGGCTGGGGACCGCCCGGCGAGGTGTCCAGTGAGGTCTGGCTCGCCGAGCGGAGCTGCTCGAACTGCGTCTTCTGCTACTTCTTCTTGGCGGCGGACAGCGCGTCCACCTTGGACTCCACCGACGTGAGCAGGCGCTCCAGGTCATCCACCTTGGCGCGCAGCTGCTCCAGGTCCGCGGTGGACGGCAGGTTCATGGCCGACAGCGCCGTGCGCAGCGCGCTGTCCAGCGTGCCCTTGGCCGCCAGCGAGCGCGTCACCAGCGACTGCACCGCCGCGACGAACTTCTCGTTCGACATGAGCTGCTGGGTCAGCTTGCCCACGCGCTCCTCGCCCGTCTCGACGATTCTCTTCACCATCGGGTTGTTCATGATCATGGGGTTTCCTCGATCCGCGAATTGTCGGGGGGGACGCGGCAGGCCCCGGGTCCAGCCGCGCGGACTCTGGAAGCACACGACGCGACGTGTCAAGTGTGTGTCGGACTCGCGACGGAGCGCGTTGACAGGTGGGGGGGCCATCCCTAGGGTCCCCCCTCCCCATGGGCGCGCTGTTCGACAAGCGGTTGTGGATCGTTTCCGGCAAGGGTGGCGTGGGCAAGAGCACCGTCGCCGCCGCCCTGGCCCTGCGCTCGGCACGCGCGGGCCGCCGCACCCTGGTGTGCGAGGTCAATACCCAGGAGCGCATCAGCGGCCTGCTCGGCCACCCTCCCGTGGGCCCCCAGGTGACGCTCCTGGAAGCCAACCTGTGGGCGGTGGACGTGCGCCCCCAGGAGGCCATGCGCGAGTACGCGCTCATGGTCCTGCGCTTCGAGACCCTCTACAAGACGGTCTTCGAGAACAAGGTCGTGCGCTACTTCCTGCGCTTCATCCCCTCGCTGCAGGAGCTGGTGCTGCTCGGGAAGATCCTCTACCACGCCCAGGAGAAGCGCCCGGATGGCCAGCCCCTGTGGGACACGATCGTCATGGACGCGCCGGCCACGGGCCATGCCATCACCTTCCTCCGGGTGCCCCAGGTGCTCATGCAGACGGTGCCCCCCGGGCCCATGTCCCGCGAGGCCCTGAAGATGAAGGATCTCCTGGAGGATCCCGCGGTGACGGCCGCGGTGCTGGTGTCCCTGCCCGAGGAGATGCCGGTGAACGAGACGCTCGAGCTGCACGCCGCGCTGCGCGACCAGGTGCGGGTGCGCACCCACGCGGCGGTGCTCAACGCCACCTTCCCCGAGCGCTTCACCGAGGATGACCTGGAGGCCCTGGTGGACCAGCCCGAGCTGCTCCAGGTAGCCCGGGCCCACCATGCGCGGGCGAACCAGACGGTGCTCGCGCAGCTCAAGCTGGAGCGCAACCTGCACGTGCCCGTCCACTCCGTGCCGCGCATCTTCACCCCGTGCTTCGACCGCTCGGCCATCGAGCAGGTGATGACCCACCTGGAGCCGCTGGTGACGGGGAAGGCGGCCCCATGAACGCGCTGTCAGAAGCCCTCGCGTCCAAGCGCGTCCTGGTGTCCGTCGGTTCCGGTGGCGTGGGCAAGACGACCATCTCCGCGACCCTCGCCCTGCGCGCCGCGGTGGATGGCCGCAGCAGCCTCGTGTGCACCATCGACCCGGCCAAGCGGCTCGCCAACTCGCTCGGGCTCAATGCCCTGGGCAACGTGGAGGCCGAGGTGCCCGCCAGCGCCCTGGAACCGCTGGGCGTCAGCGCCCGCGCCCGCCTGCACGCGATGATGCTGGACATGAAGCAGACGTGGGACGATCTCATCGTCAAGAACGCCCCCGCCGACAAGCGCGAGAAGATCCTCGCCAACCGCTTCTACCAGTCCCTGTCCAGCGCGCTCGCCGGCAGCCAGGAGTACGTGGCGATGGAGAAGCTCTGGGAGCTGCGCACCCAGCGCGACTACGAGCTCATCGTGCTCGACACGCCGCCCACCGCGCACGCGCTCGACTTCCTGGAGGCCCCCAACCGGGTGCTGGACTTCCTGGACAACGAGGCCGCCCGGTGGCTGCTCACGCCCGCGCTCGCCGCGGGCAAGGTGGGCCTGTCCCTCTTCAGCCTGGGCAGCAGCTACATGACGAAGGCCATCTCCCGCTTCACCGGCACGGAGACCCTGCAGGAGCTGGCCGCCTTCATGCTCTCCATCGCCCCCATGAACGAGAGCTTCCGGGTGCGGGCGCGCGGCGTGCGCGAGCTGCTGGAGGCGCAGCAGACGGGCTTCGTCCTGGTGACGAGCCCTGGCCGGGAGCGCCTGGACGAGGTGGTGCACTTCCACAAGCTGCTCAAGCAGAACGGGATGGAGATCGTGGCGGTGGTGGTCAATCGCGTCCACCCGATGCCGCCCCCCGCCCTCTGGGAAGAAGCCCGGAGCCTCATTCCCGCCCGGCGCGCGAAGGTGGAACAGACACTGCGCGAGATGACGCTGCTCGCCGAGCAGGACGCCCGCGGCATCCTTGAGCTGCAAGCCGCCTGCGAGGGCACGCCCCTGGTGCAGGTGCCGCGCTTCGAGCTGGACGTGCACGACATCGGCGCCCTGTGGCGCACCGGGCGCTTCCTCATGGGCGAAGAGGTGATTCCCCTGCCTCAGCCCCAACTCACGGCCGGCGCGGGAACCCCATGACACGCGGCGTTGTCCTGGGACAATGGACCTGGAGGGGCCCCGCGGGCCCCCAGAAGCGGAGGACATGGATGTCGGCCACCTGGCGCAAATGGGTGTGGGTGGGAGTGCTGGGTCTCGTGGGGTGCCGGACGACGGGGTCCGCGGGCAGGGAGGCCTCGGACGGACAGCCCCGTCAGGAAGTGCGCTTCGACACGGAGCGGGTGACGGGAAACGCGGAGCTCGCGGCGCTCAATGACGAGGAGCTCTTCGCGGCTGGGACGTCGGCCTTCGCGGCCAAGGATTTCGTCCAGGCGACGCTCTACTTCGAGCGGCTGGCGGACTTCCATCCCCAGAGCCCCCACCGGCGCGAGGCCATCTACCAGGCGGGACTCGCCCACGAGCGGCTGGAGCAGTGGGAGGCGGCGGAGCGGCGCTTCTCCGAGCTGGCCGATGCGAAGCAGGGCACCGGCGACGCGCTGGAGTCCGTCTTCCGCCTCGCCGAGACGCACTACCACCTGGAGCGCTACCTGGAGGCCGCGCAACTGCTGGCCACGGTCGCGGCACGCGAGGATCTGCCCGTGGGCAAGCGCCTGGAGGCCCAGGTGCAGCAGGGCGTGTGCGAGCTGGAGGCCGGACAACCCGAGAAGGCGGAGGCCACGCTGCGCCGCGCCGTCTCCACCTACGAGGGGATCGCGGACAAGGACGAGGTGCAGGACTACTACCCCGCCCAGGCCCACTTCTTCATCGGGGAGATCTACCGGCTGCGCTACGCGGACGTGGCGCTGGACCCGGGCAAGGGCGCCGATGCGCTCGCCAACGACTTGAACGACAAGGCCGAGCTGCTCCTGTCCGCGCAGGGCCACTACCTGCGCGCCATCCGCGTGGGCAATGGCCACTGGGCCACGGCCGCCGGCACGCAGATCGGCTCGCTCTACGAGGACCTGTACGAGAAGCTCGTGAACTCGCCCGCCCCCAAGGAGCTGGACGCGGAGCAGGCGGAGATCTACCGCGAGGAGCTGCGCCAGCGCGTGCGCGTGCTGCTCACCAAGGCCATCGACGTCTACGAGCAGACCCTGGAGGCGGCCGAGCGCATCGGCTCCCACAACACGTTCGTCGACAAGACGCGCCAGAGCCTGGAGAAGATGAAGGCCCTGCTGCTCCAGGACTCGGAGAACGCCGCCCCCGCCGGCACCCCGCCCCACTCCTGAGCTGGGAGCACGGAGGCTCCACCGGGTAGGCTCCCCCCATGGAGCCCCTCTTCACGCCCGAGCAGCTCGCCGAGATCAAGGCCTACCACCAGCCGCTCTACCTCGGCAGCGCGGTGAGTCCGCTGGTCTACCTCGGCGTCCTCGCCCTCATCCTCGGCGCGCTGGTGCGGCCCTTCCACCGGGGCGCCGAGGCCTGCGCGGCCTGGCTCTCCCGCCAGCTCGCCTTCTTCAGGACGGCCCCCGTCAGCCGCGTCATCCTCCAGGCCCTGGACCGCATCTGGGGTGAGCCGGGCTGGGGCACCGCGATCCTCTTCGCGCTGTTCGTGGACCTCTTCATCCAGCTCGTCCACACCCCCTCGAACATCTACTTCGACTACGTGCTGGAGCACCGCTACGGCATGTCCACGTACACCCCGCTGCGCTACGCGCTGGACGAGCTCAAGGGCCTGGCGCTCTCGGCCATCGCCACCTCCATGCTGGTGCTCGGGTTGTATGGACTGGCCCGCCGGGTGAAGCGCTGGTGGCTCGTGCTGGGCATCCCCTCGGCGCTGCTGCTGCTGGTCGCCTCGGCCCTGGATCCCTTCCGCGCACAGCTCTACTTCGAGCAGGCGCCCCTGGAGCCCGGCCCCCTGCGCGAGCGCATCACCGGCCTCATGGCCCGCGCGCACGTGCCCTTCGAGGACGTCCGGGTGGAGAAGACGTCCGTGGCCAGCAAGCGCCTGCAGGCCTATTTCGCCGGCCAGGGCCCCACGCGCACCATCGTGCTCAATGACGTCATCGTGAAGGAACTCTCGCCCGAGGAGATCCTCGCCGCGGTCGCCCACGAGGCGGGCCACGTGCACGAACCGAAATGGCCGGGGCGAATCGCCTCCTCGGTGGCGTTGATCGCGCTCCTCTTCGCCATCGACCGGCTGCTTCGGCTCGCGGCGAAGCGCGGATGGTTTGGCACCACGCGCTTCGCCGACATCCGCACCCTGCCCCTGTTGTGGCTGCTCTCCTTCCTCGTCTTCTTCCTGAGCACCCCCGTGTCCGCCGCCTTCTCGCGCGAGCGAGAACGCGAGGCCGACCGCTACGCCCTCCAGCTCACCCAGGACCCCGCCGCCTTCCGGCGCATGCTCATGAAGGCCGCCCGGGTGAACAAGATGGACCCCGATCCCCCCCGCTGGGCCGTCCTCAAGGGGCACAGCCCCCCGCCTCTCAGCGAGCGGCTGGCGGCCGTCCCCCCCGCCCCTTGAGTCCGAACGGAGCCCCCCCGCTCCACCCAGCCCCCCCCACACGCGGACGGATTACGCCCGCGCCGCTTCTCCCTTCATCTTCTCCACCGCCGCCAGCGCGATGGCCTTCACCAGCGCCCGGGCCCGCCGTCCCGCCAGGGTCACGCCCTCGGGGTCCACCTCCACGGCGTTGGCGATGTCGGTGAAGCCCTGCCGGTTGCCCTGCCGCAGGTACAGCTCACCCCGGTTGACGAGCGCCACCGGATTGCCCGGATCGCGCTCCAGCGCCGCGCTGTACTCGGTGAGCGCCTCCTGCAGCCGGCCCAGCTTCTGGTACACCGTGCCCAGCGCCGCCCGGCTCGCCGCGTCCTGGGGATTTCCCGCCACCAACCCCTCGAAGAGGATGCGCGCCTCCTCGTGGCGCCCCGCCCCCGCCAGGTCACACCCCACCCGGGCGATGGCCTTCGCCTCCTCGAAGGTCATCCCCTCCACCTCCGCCCACGTCGCCTCCCCCCGCACGAACGCCTCGAGCTTTTGCACCGTCGCCGTGTCCATGGCCGCTCCCTCGTACTTGATGACCCGTCCCATCGCCCGGCTCACGCGCTGCGCATGTTGGAGAGGGCCGTCTTCGCCATCTCGTTGAACTTCATCGACATCGTGCTCATCATCTCGAACATCGTCTTGCGCTTCTCCACGAGCTGCTGCAGCCGCATGGACAGCCGGTCGATGTCGCGCTGGGCCTCGGTGAGAGACTTCTCGTTGCCCTTCTCGTTGGAGATGCCCGCCTTCTTGTCCTGAGCCGCGGCGAGGCTGTCCATCGTCTGGAGGATCTCGTCGTCCATCTTCTCCGTGAGGTTCATGAGGATGGCGTTGATCTTCTCCTCCAGGCTCATGTTCGGATCGTTGATGATGCCCTTCACGCTCGAGCTGGCCGTGGAACCGGACGTCGAACCCGGCGTCGAGCCCCCCGGCGTCGGACACGACTGCCCGGGAGGAGGCCTCGCCGTGCCACCCGCGGCCAGCTCCGCCTTCACCTTGCCGATCTCCCCGCGCAGGTCCCGCACACTGAATGCGTTGTCGTTCTTGATGGCCCGGAAGGGCGCCTCCATGAAGCCTTGCGCGTCCGTCGAGACGTCGAGCCGCTCGAAGTAGCCCGGGTTGGCCACGAGGAAGCGCGCCGCCTCGCGCAGCTCGGGCGACACCCGGCGATCACCCGCGATGCGCTGGAGGTCCGACAGCCGCAGGTACCCCTCCATCTTTCCATCCGCCGCGTCGAGGTACTGGAAGTTGCGCTCCAGCGTCTGCAACGACTGGAGGTAGTCCTTCATCTTGGGGTCCAGCCGCCCCTCGCCCCCACCCACCGGCGAGCTCCCATGCGTCGGCCGCGAATGGCCCCCGCCCACCGGAGAACTCCCATGCGTCGGCCGCGAATAGCCCTCGCACGCCCGCGTGCTGTCCCTCGGCGGGCAGTACTCGGTGGACGCGGGCGGGTTCTTGCCCAGCTCCTGGGCCACACCCTTCGCGCCATCCATCGCCAGCAGCACATTGCCCGTCGCCGCCCCAACAATCGCCTTGGCGGCGTTGGTGATGACGGGGGGCAGACCCAGTGCGTTGCCCAACGTGTCGACGAGAAAGCCTCCCGACAGCACGTTCGTCAGTCCTCCAAACAACTTCCCGATGCCTTCCATGGTGCCTCCCGCGCGGGACGAGGGCTCCGTGCCCCCGAGCACCGCGTCGTGTTGCGCGCCCGACGCATTGCAGCGGCGATGCCGCGTCCCCAGCGCCTCACCAGACCAACGAATTCAGCGGGTTGGCCTGGCCCGTGCGCCAGGCGGCGTCCTGGGCATCGGACGGGGCGGTCCACGGGCAAGGATTGGGGCTAGATTGCGGCGCGCATGCGCACCCTGGGCCTCGACGTGGGCACCAAGACGATTGGCGTCGCCGTTTCAGATCCCCTGGGCCTCACCGCCCAGACGGTCACCACCATCCGCCGAAGCAACCTCAAGGCGGACCTCGCCGCGCTCAAGGCGCTGGTGGAGGAGTACGAGGCCCAGGCCTTCGTCGTCGGGCTGCCCCTCAACATGGATGGGAGCGAGGGACCGCGCGCCGAGGCGACTCGCAAGTTCGTGGACGTGCTCACCCAGACGTTCGGCCTGCCCGTGGAGCTGTGTGACGAGCGCCTGTCCACCGTGGCCGCCCAGCGCACCCTGCTCGAGGCGGACCTGTCGCGCGCCAAGCGCCGCGAGGTCATCGATCAGATGGCCGCCCAGTTCATCCTCCAGGGCTGGTTGGATGCCCGGAGCATCGCGCGGACCACGAACTTCCACGCCGGGGATGGCGACGAGCCGGAGGAGTGAGCCCACCTCGCGAGCGTCTCGTTGATCGCTCGCCCGAGGTCATCCCCGAGGGGACGAGGAAGCAGCGGGGAGGGCCGCCCTTTTCCGGGCATGCGCATGTCCATCTTCACAGGGACAGGGGATTCCCCTGTCTTTCGACGAGGTGGGCCATGGCGGTGACAACTCAAGATGGGGTTCGAGTCAGCATGATGACGAGCGCTCCCGTGAATGTGCGCTGGGGAGCGATCTTCGCGGGAACGGTGACCGCGCTCGGTTTGTGGGCACTGCTGTACACGCTCGGGTTGGCGTTGGGTTTGTCCTCCATCAACCCGGCGGACGCGGGAAGCGCGAAGTCCTCCGGCGTCTTCACGGGCATCTGGGGGCTGCTCTCCCCCCTCATCGCCCTCTTCGTGGGCGGCATCGTGGCCGGGCGCGGAGCGGGAGTCATGAGCCGGTCGAGCGGAGGCATGCACGGACTCGTGATGTGGGGACTCACCACGCTCGTGGGCATCTGGTTGCTGAGCAACGTAGTGTCCTCCGTCGCCGGGGGGTTGTTCTCCGTGGGCAAGACGGCCGTCCAGGCCACCGGAGCCGCCGTGACGGCGGGCGCATCCCAGGCCGGCAACCTGGAAGGACTGGCGCGCAGCTTCGGCCTCGACGCCAATGATGCCCTGCGCCCCATCAACGAGCGCCTGGCGGCCGAGGGCAAGCCCACCGTGACGGCCGAGCAACTCGAGGCTGCGACCCGGGACGTGGTGGGCACCGCGGTGCGCGAGCGGCAGATCGACCGCCAGAGCCTGCTCCTGGCCATCACCAGCAACACCGACCTCTCCCGCTCCGACGCCCAGGAGGTCGCCATCCGCGTGGAGAACCAGTTCAACGCCTTCCAGGACAAGGCCGGCCAGGCGGCGCAGAACATCCAGACGGGCGCGCTCAAGGCCGCGGATACCACGGGCAAGGTGTTCTGGGGTGTCTTCGGCGCGATGTTCCTCGGCCTCGTCTCCGCCATCCTCGGCGGCATGGTGGGCATGAGCCGGCACCACCAGAAGGATCTCATGGAGGGCTCGCGCATTCCGCCCGAAGGCTCGCCTCCGCCCACCCGCCGGGAGGTCTACCCGTAGCGCGCGCCCCGAGGCCCCGCGGCGCGCGGCGACTCAGTGCCGCGCGCCACTGGACTCGGGAACCTGCCGCGCCCGCCGGGGCAGGCGCAGGGTGAAGGTCGTCCCCGCCTCCTCCGTGGAGCGCACCTCGACGGAGCCGCCGTGGGCCTGGGCGATGCGCTGCACGATGAAGAGCCCCAGCCCCAGGCCGGAGCTCGGGGACGCCTCCCCCGACACGGCCCGCCGGAAGGGCTCGAAGATCTCCGGCAACAGCCTCGCCGGGATGGGGGGCCCCTCGTTGTGCACCTCCACCCGCACGGCGTCCGCCTCGGCGTGCAGCACGAAGTCCACCGGGGTGCCCGGCGGGCTGTAGTCGAGTGCGTTCTTGCCCAGGTTGCCCAGCAGTTGGACGAGCCGATCCGCGTCCCAGACGCCCTGGAAATCGCCCTCCGCCGACAGGCGCAACCGCCGGCCCGGGTGGCTGCTCTCCAGTTCCTCCAGCACCTGCTGGCAGAGGTGGCGCAATTGGGCGGCTCGAGGCTGGATGGGAATTCCCCCGCCCAGCCGTCCCCGGGTGAAGTCGAGCAGCTCGCCAATCATCCGCCCCATGCGCTCCGCGCTGGTGACGATGCGGCGCACCCGCTGCACATGACCCGAGGGCATGCCGTCCAGCTTCAACAGCGCGCTGGCCGACAGGAGGATGGCGTTGAGGGGGTTGCGCAGATCGTGCGAGACGATGCCCAGGAAGCGCTCGCGGAACTCCGCCGTCTGGCGCATCCGCTCCTCCTGCTGCTTGCGCTCGGTGATGTCCGACACCACGCAGCCCACCCCGAGCACCCGTCCGTCCGGTGCTCGCACCGGAAAGTAGTCCCCCACCCAGTGCGCCAAGACGCCGGAGGAGGGAACCTCGAACTCGTGCCCCTTGAGCATCTCCCCGGTCTCCAGCACCCGCCGCAGGAGCGGCTCGATGCACGCCGCCTCGTCGCCGAGCACCTCGGTCAGGGTCCTGCCCGGAAAGGCCTCCACGGGATGGCCATGGGCGGCGGCCACCATCTCGTTGACGCGCACGTAGCGCAGCTCGCGGTCCAGGAAGGCCAGGCCCACGGGAGCCGTGGCCAGCAGCGCGTCCAGCAGCGCGAGCGTCTCGAGCCGCTCCTGCTCGCGGCGCAACCGCTCGGTCTCGTCCCGGGCATTGAGCACGGCCCCCGCCAGCGAGCCATCCGGCCGGCGCAGCGGCGACGCGGTGCCGCTCAGGGTGCGCACCGAGCCATCCACGTGCCGCACCTTCCACCGGGCCTCCGTCACCACCTCGTTGCGCAGGGCGCGCAACAGCGGCGTGTCCTCGGAGTGCAGGGGCCGCTCGTCCAGGGTGAGCAGTCCGTAGGCCTCGCCCCACTCCGACGGAGGCACGTCCTTCAGACCGAAGCCATGCATGCGCGCGGCCGCGGAGTTGAAGACCCGCAGCACGCCCCGCGCATCCGCCATGACGATGGCGTCACTGCTCTGCTCGATGAGCAGTTGCAGCAGTTGCCGGCCCTCCTCCGCCTCCACGCGCGCGGCGTGCTCCCGCGCGGCGAGCCCCGCCTGGACGATGAGCGCGGTGACCCGGCTCACCATGGCGCGAAAGAGCAGCTTGTCCTCGTTGGAGAACTCGAAGGTGGTGCGGCTGCCCATCTGGGCCACGCCGATGACCTCGCCGCCGTACATCAGGGGCACGCCATACAGGGCCCGTGTTCCCCGGGACCGGAGCGCCTCGCAGCGCACCCGGGGATCCGTCGCCGCCGAGCGCACCTCGAACGGGCGCTGCTCCGCCGCGATGTGCCCGCTGAAGCCCTCGCCCAGGCGCTCGCGGAAGTCCCGGTCCCCCGCCCCCTCCAGGCCCACCGACGCGCGCATGCGCAACACGTCGTCCTCGCGCAGCAGCAGGGTGACGGAGTCCACCGCCTCGGTGGTCTCCAACATCACGCGCAGCAACTTCGGCAGGAAGACGTCCAGCTCCTCCGTCCCGAGCGCCGCCTCGGAGATGCGGTCGAGCGCCACCAGCGTGCGCTCGCGGGCGCGGGTGTAGCGGGACACGGCGGCGGACACCGCCTCGTCGAACGTGCGGTTGAAGGACACCATCTCCCGCATGGCCACCCCCAGGGACGACGCCCCCACGGACGCGAGGTGCTCGCCATAGAGCTGGAGGATGCAGGCGCGCAGCAGCGCGTACTCCTCGGCCACCTCGTCCAGGTCATAGCCCGAGTCCAGCCGCTCCAGGGCGTGCACCTCGGGCATCTCGTCGAGTGACGACTCGCCACCGGTGTGGACCGTCTCCACCACGTTGGCGATGCGATCCAGCAGGTCTGGCAGGTGATCGAGCAACCGGGGCCGGGAGAGTCCTTGAGCGTAGGGAAGCTGGCGAACGGCCCCTTCCCAATCGTCCAGGATCCGAGATCGCTGTGCGCGGATGAAGCTGCCCAGATGCAACTGCTCTGTACCGACAGTGCCGTGCTTGACCATCCGCGAAGCAACGTCTCGCACGGCCCTCATTCAGCCCGGAGCTTCGACGCCTCGTCCCCCTGGCGGTTCCCCCGAGAGGAGGAGGAGCGCCCGTGACATGGCCGAGCCCCGGGCGAGCGGGCCTCCCAGCGCTCAGCGACGCCGGTACACGTGCAGCGGGGGGGAGAAGCCGTCGAGCTCGCCGTACTCCACGCCATCGAGCACCAGCGTGCGTCCCCCGTCCCACTTCACGCCCGCGTCCTTCACCAGGCGGCCATTGTCGAAGCGCACGAGGTACTCCGGCTGGGCGCGGCGCAGGTGATCGCGGAAGGTAGCCCAGCGCACCCGGGCGAGCCGCTCATCGTCCAGGCCGGAGAAGAAGGCGAGCTGGAGGTCCATGTAGCTTGGATCCTCGTCGAGCACGGCCGCGCCGCCCTTGGCGGCGACCTCCTCCTTGAGGAAGCGGGCCACCTGCATCAGGGGCACCGGGTTGGTGGAGGTGGGGCTCACGGGCCGCAGGCTGTCGCGCATGCCGCCATCGGCGCGGAACGTGTAGAGGCCCATGGCCACGGGCACCGCCACCGCCAGCACCGTGCACACGCTGGCCAGGGCGCCGCGCACCCCGGCCCCGCGCGAGCCCACGCACGCCACGAAGCCGGGCCCCACGAAGGGCAGCAGCAGCGCGAGCTCCGTCACCGTGAAGCGCCCGAGCGGCTGGAAGTCGAGCAGCACCGCGGCCCGGAAGGTGAAGTACGCGGTGGGCACCAGCGCCGCGAGCGTCAACCAGCGCACGTCCGGCCGCGTGCGCCACGTGCGCCACATGCCCACCATGCCCAGCAGGGCCACTCCGGGCGACAGGGTGAGCAGCGCCATGCCGGGCCAGAAGGCCAGGCTCTCCAGGCGGTAGCGCCACGGGCCCACCCGGGCGATGCCGTCCTTCACCCAGGCGTCATGGAACTGCTCCACCGCGCGGATGGGGAAGAAGGGATCCCCATGCGCCATCTCGTTGCCCTGCATCCACAGCAGCGGAAAGGGCAGGCACACGATGCCAAAGCCCACCGCGCGCGTGAGGCCGGCGATCCGGTCCGGCCCCCAGAAGAGCAGCGCCAGACACAACAGCGGCATGAACAGCCAGGCGTCGTAGCGCGTGGCGCACGCGAGGTTGAGCACCGCCGCCGCCCCGAAGAGCGGGCCCATGCGGTTCTCGTCCAGCCCCTGGGCCACCAGCGCGAACACCCACAGCATGAGGAAGAGCGAGAGCGCCTCGCTGGCGGCCGTCGTGGACATCTGCAGGTGCATGCCCCAGACGCTCAGCGACAGCCCCGCCACCATCCCCGCGCGCCAGCCGAACAACCGCCGGGTGAGTGAGAAGAGGGGCAGCACCGCCAGCACGCCGAACAGCAGGCTCACCAGACGGCCCGCGAGCGCCTTGTCCGGCACCGCCTCGAGCGCCGCTCCCACGAGATAGATGTGGAGCGGACCGAACTGGTAGGTGCCGTCTCCGTAGGAGGTGATCACGTGCGGCTCACGTGCCCAGCGCTCGGAGAGCTCCGTGCGCGCCACCGCGTCCCCGTAATAGTTCTCGTTGAAGGGCATCAACAGCAGACGAGGCAACAGCGCCGCGGCGATCAGCAGACCGATCAGCAGCCGGGTCGAGGGCTCCGGCGAGGCATCGGGCACCGCGGAGAGGGGGGACGAGGCGCCCGGAAGGCGCGAGGTCGGGGAGGGAACGGGCGAGGCGGACGACATGAGGCCGCGGAGAATACGCAGGCGCGGCCCAAAACCAAGGGACCACCTCCCCGGAGTGGACCTTTTCTCACTCCCCTACCCGGTGGCCGGGCGGCGCCCATGTGCGTGTAGAAGTTCTCCCCTGGGGTTGCCCGGCGTTGTGTTCCATGGCGCGCATGCCCGGGAGCAACCGCGTCTTTTCACGTGGCGATGTGTTAGGCAGCGCCCCGTGCGACCCGGGCCCCATCGCCGCTCCCGGCCCCTGGAGCGGCGAATGGGAACCCAGCACTCCGACCAAGGCATGGACGCCACCCCTCCACAGCGCCCCGGCTCCCCCTCCCCTCAGAGCCCGCCCACCCGGAGCCCGGGTTGGCCCGCGCTGCCGGCACTCGCCGGGTACGCCGCGGCATTGCTCTCCGTGGTCCTCATCGCCGGCCTCTTCCTGCGCTCCAGCCATGCGCTGACCCAGGCGTCCTTCCGCCTGGCGCGCACCCTGGACTTCATCAACGAAGCGGACCACCTGCTCTCCCTGGTGAAGGAAGCGGAGACCAACCAGCGCGGCTATCTGCTGCTGCGCGAGGAGCGGGGCCTGGCCGCCTACCAGGAAGCACGGCGGCTCATCGACCCTTCCCTCGACCGCCTGCGCACCCTCGCGCCGGACGACCCCCGCCAGCGCGAGCGGCTCGAGCGGATGGCCTCGCTCATCCAGCGGGAGTTCGCGTCGATGGAGCGGCCCCTCGCGCTCATGCGGGCCGGCAAGTCGGAGGCCGCGCTCCAGGCGCTGCGCGCGGAGACGAGCCAGCGCGGGATGGACGAGTTGTGGAAGGTCGAGCGGACGATGGACCAGGAGGAGGAGCGGCGCCTCGCGCAGCAGAACGCGGAGCTGATCCGGACCTCCGAACAGGCCGACCTCATCGTCCTGGGAGGCAGCGGCTTCCTGCTCGCCTTCCTCGGCATCGCCGCGTTCAGCTCCAGGCGGGACATGCGCCTGCGGGAGCGGGAACAGCTCGAGCGCGAGCAGGCGCGAACGCGGGAGCACGAAACCCGGATGGCGGCGGAGGGCGAGCGGCAGCGCCTGTACTACCAGCGCATCATCCTGCAGGCGCCCGCCGCGGTGGGCCTGTTCCGGGCGTCCGATCAGCGCTGCGAGCTGGCCAACCCGGCGCTCGCGAAGCTCTACGGCGGCCGTGAGCTGGTGGGCCGCACCGTGCGCGACGTCCACGCCGAACCCCCGGGCGGCCGCCTCGTCGAGATGTTCAACACGGTGCTGAGCACCGGCCAGCCCTATACGACCAACGGCTACCGGCTCGTGCTCGAGCGCGCCGCGGATGGCCGGAGCACCGAGGCCTTCGTCAACCTCACCTACCAACCCTTGCAGGATGCGCGCGGACAGGTGGATGCCGTGCTGCTGTTCGCGGTGGAGGTGACGGAGCAGGTGGGCGCGCGGCGCGCCGCGGAGGAGGCCCTGTCCCAGCGCCAGCGAGCGGAAACGGCGCTGCGTGAGAACGAGGCCCACCTGCGGCGGACCCTGAAGGCCTCGGACGTGGGCTCCTGGGAGGCGGACCTGCGCACCCAGCGCGTGGTGTGGTCCCCCCAGGCCGAGGCGATGTCCGGCATGGCGCCCCACACGTTTCCGGGCACCGTGGACTCCTTCCTGGCGCTCGTTCATCCCGAGGACCGACAGCCGCTGGCCCAGCGCCTGGCCCCCTCGAGCAACGATCCGGGTGAGTTCCGCCTGGAGTACCGCGTGCTGCGCGCGGACGGTGGCATCCGCTGGCACGAGAACCGGGGCCGCCTCCTGTTCGACGACGCCGGGCAGCCGGTGAAGCTCGCGGGCGTGCTCCTGGACATCACCCCGCGCAAGCTCGCCGAGCAGTCGCAGCGCGAGTCGGAGAACCGCTTCCGCATCCTCGCGGAGACCCTCCCCCAGCTCATCTGGATGTCGCGCGCGGATGGGGCGGCCGAGTACTTCAACCCGCGCTGGTACGAGTACACGGGGCAGAGCGCCGAGCAGGCCCGGGGAGATGGCTGGATGCGCGCCCTGCACCCGGACGATGTCGCGCCCACGCTCGTGACGATGCGGCGCGCGGTCGCCAGCGGAGAGCCCTACGTCGTCGAGTTCCGGCTGCGCCGGGGCGCGGACGCGGCCTACCGCTGGTTCATCACGCGGGGCCTGGCGCTACGCGACTCCGCGGGCAACTGCACCCACTGGATTGGCACCTGCACGGACATCGACGACCAGAAGCGCGGCAGCGAGTCGCTGCGCTTCCTCTCCGAGATGAGTGGCGTGCTGGCGACCTCGCTGGAGCACGCGGAGACGCTCCGGCAGGTGGCCCGCCTCGCCGTGCCCACCCTGGCCGACTGGTGCATCGTGGACGTGATGGACGAGGACAACCGCCTGGAGCGGGTCGAGGTGGCCCACGCCGACCCCGCGCTCGCGGACCTCGCCGACACCCTGCGGCGCTTCCCCCTCCGCGGCCCCTCCATCCCCGACTCCCAGACGGTGCGCACGGATCAGACCATCTACCTGGCCGAGGTGACGGGCGCGCACCTGCAGCAGTACACCCGCGAAGCCGAGCACCTGCGCGTCGTGCTGTCGCTCAAGCTGCGCTCGGTCGTGTCCGTGCCGCTGCTGGCACGAGGCCGCACGCTCGGCGTGCTGACGTTCTGCACCACCTCGCTCTCCGGACGCCGCTACGAGCGCGGTGACGTGCTGCGGCTCGAGGAGGTGGCGCAACGCGCGGCGCTCGCCATCGACAACGCGCGGCTCTTCTCCCTCGCCCGCACGGAGCGCGAACGGGCCGAGGCGGCCAACCGGCTCAAGGACGAGTTCCTCGCCACCGTCAGCCACGAGCTGCGCACACCGCTCACGGCGATGATCGGCTGGCTGAAGTTGCTCCGGGATGGCCGCCTGCCCCCCGCCAAGCATGCGCGCGCGCTGGAGACCGTGGACCGCAACGCCCACGCCCAGGCCCAGCTCATCGAGGACCTGCTGGACGTCAGCCGCATCGTCTCCGGCAAGCTGCGGCTGGAACCCCAGCCGGTCCACCTGGCGGGCATCATCCAGGCGGCCATGGAGTCCATGCGCCCCGCGGCGGAGGCCAAGGGCATGCGCTTGAACGCCGAGCTCGACACCCGGGACGACGTGGTGATGGGAGACGCGGCCCGCCTGCAACAGGTGGCGTGGAACCTGCTGTCCAACGCGGTGAAGTTCTCCCCTGGGGACCACGACATCTGGGTGCGGCTGCGGCGCGAGGGCGGCGCGATGGAGCTGACGGTGGAGGACGAGGGCCCGGGCATTCCCGAGGAATTCCTGCCCCACCTCTTCGAGCGCTTCCGCCGGCTGGAAGGAGGCAGCACGCGCCAGCACGGGGGCCTGGGCCTGGGGCTCGCCATCGTGCGCCACCTCGTGGAGCTGCACGGGGGCACGGTGCACGCCACCAGCCGGGCGCCGGGCCGGGGCGCCCTCTTCACCGTCCGCCTGCCCCCCGCGCCCTCCGCGCTCGCGCCGGAAGCCTCCGGGCCCCCCGCGCCCTCGAGCGCCCCCGCGCCCAACACCTGGCCCGCCCTCGCCGGGCGGCACATCCTCGTCGTGGATGACCAGGACGACAGCCGCGAGATGCTCCGGCTGGTGATGGAGGACCACGGGGCGCGCGTCAGCACCGCCGCCTCCGCCCAGGAGGCCCTGCGCGTGCTCGTCGCCGAGCGGCCCGAGCTGCTCGTCTCGGACATCGGCATGCCCGGCGAGGACGGCTACGCGCTCATCAACCGGGTGCGCGCCCTGCCTCCCGCCCAGGGCGGAACCATCGCCGCGGTGGCCCTCACCGCCTACGCCCGCGTCGAGGACCGCACCCGGGCGCTCACCGCGGGCTTCGACATGCACGTGTCCAAGCCCGTCGAGCCCGACGAGCTGCTCTCCGTGCTCTCCAACCTCGTGGCCCTCTCTCCTCGCGGCTGAATTCCCCCGGATGTCCGGCACCAGACACCCTCTCGGTCCCCTGCCTGTCCGTGCAGTGCCGACATGTAGCGCGGGAGGGGACGCGGCCCCACAGCCGAGCGTTCAATATCCGCCCATCCGTCCACCTGGCCGTTCAATGATGACCTGCCGGAGCCCCCCCCCCTGCGCGCGCCGGGGCTCGCGCGTATAATCATCTGTGCCTTTTCACCCCGTGGAGGGGAAGCGCCGCGGTCACGACGCGCCCTTCACGTTCTTGCCTCGCGGTCCCACCCCGCGGCGGGGTCCCGAAAGGGCTGGTCGCACGGTCGTGTCTTTCTGGGACCCGTCACGGGTGGGAATTGGAATGGCCCAGTACCCCCCCAGGTTCAATTCTTGGCCTTCCGAGAGGTCGCGGGAATTCCGCGCGTCTGGACGGCCCGAGGGAGCGTCATGAAGGACGTGGAAAACAAGGGGTCGTCGTGGATCGCGCGCATCGCCGCGCTCCAGGACGTGAAGACCTACGCGGAACTCCACTGGGAAGGGTCCTTCGAGGACTACCTGGAGATCGTCCGCAAGAACCCCAAGGTCACTCGCACCGCCTTCCAGAGGATCTACGACATGATCCTCTCGCACGGGAAGACGGAGTACATCGACAACAAGAAGAAGCTCATCCGCTACCACTTCTTCTCCGACGAGAAGTTCGGCGGCCGTGACGCCATCTTCGGCCTGGACGTGCCGCTGATGAAGCTCGTCAACGTCTTCAAGTCCGCCGCCCAGGGTTACGGCACGGAAAAGCGCGTCATCCTCCTGCACGGCCCCGTGGGCTCCTCCAAGTCCACCATCGCGCGCCTGCTCAAGAAGGGCCTGGAGGAGTACTCCAAGACGCCCGAGGGCGCCTCCTACACCTTCAGCTGGACGCTGGACAAGAAGAACCCCGAGGGCACGGGCACCATCCGCGAGAAGATGAAGTGCCCGATGAACGAGGAGCCGCTCAACCTCATCCCCCGCGAGTGGCGCGGCAAGGTCCTCACCGAGCTGTCCCCGCCGGAGAGCGGCTACACGATTCCCGATGGCAGCGAGCTGTGCCCCGCGTGCCGCTACGTCTTCAAGGACCTGATGACCCAGTACAAGGGCGACTTCGCCAAGGTCATCGAGCACGTCACGGTCAACCGGCTCATCTTCAGCGAGAAGGACCGCGTGGGCATCGGCACCTTCCAGCCCAAGGACGAGAAGAACCAGGACTCCACCGAGCTCACCGGCGACATCAACTACCGGAAGATCGCCGAGTACGGCTCGGACTCGGACCCGCGCGCCTTCAACTTCGATGGCGAGTTCAACATCGCCAACCGCGGCCTCATCGAGTTCGTCGAGGTGCTCAAGCTCGACGTGGCCTTCCTCTATGACCTCTTGGGTGCCTCGCAAGAGCACAAGATCAAGCCCAAGAAGTTCCCCCAGACGGACATCGACGAGGTCATCATCGGGCACACCAACGAGCCCGAGTTCAAGAAGCTCGAGACCAACGAGTTCATGGAGGCGTTGCGTGACCGTACGGTGAAGATCGACATCCCGTACATCACCAAGCTGTCCGAGGAGGTGAAGATCTACGAGAAGGACTTCAACTCCCGCGCCATCAAGGGCAAGCACATCGCGCCGCACACGCTGGAGATGGCGGCCATGTGGGCGGTGCTCACGCGCCTGGAGGAGCCCAAGAAGCACAACCTGTCGCTCCTGCAGAAGCTCAAGCTCTACAACGGCAAGACCCTGCCCAACTTCACCGAGGACAACATCAAGGAGTTGCGCAAGGAGGCCAGCCGCGAGGGCCTCGATGGCATCAGCGCCCGCTACATCCAGGACAAGATCTCCAACGCCCTGGTGAGCGACAAGGGCGAGGGCTGCATCAACCCCTTCATGGTGCTCAACGAGCTGGAGGCGGGCCTCAAGGGCCACTCCCTCATCAACAGCGACGACGCGCGCAAGCGCTTCCGCGAGATGCTCACCAGCGTGAAGCAGGAGTACGAGGACATCGTCAAGAACGAGGTCCAGCGCGCCATCAGCGCCGACGAGGACGCCATCGGCAAGCTGTGCGGCAACTACATCGACAACATCAAGGCCTACACCCAGAAGGAGAAGGTCAAGAACAAGTACACCGGCCTCTACGAGGAGCCGGATGAGCGCCTGATGCGGTCGATCGAAGAGAAGATCGACATCCCCGACAGCCGCAAGGACGACTTCCGCCGGGAGATCATGAACTACATCGGCGCGCTCGCCGTGGACGGCAAGACCTTCAACTACCGGACCAACGAGCGGCTCCACAAGGCGCTCGAGCTCAAGCTGTTCGAGGACCAGAAGGACAGCATCAAGCTGAAGAACCTGGTGTCCACGGTGGTGGACAAGGAGACCCAGGAGAAGATCGATCTGGTGAAGGACCGGATGATGAAGAACTACGGCTACTGCGAGATCTGCTCCACGGACGTGCTCAACTTCGTGGCGAGCATCTTCGCGCGCGGTGACGCCAAGGAATAGCTCCCGGGAAGGGGTTGACTCGTGTCTTTGCGCATCCACCAGGACCACTCACGCTTCAAACAGATCGTCCGCGGGAAGATCAAATCCAACCTGCGCAAGTACGTGCAGAAGGGGGAGATGATCGGCAAGAAGGGCAAGGACACGATCTCCATCCCCATTCCCTTCATCGACATCCCCCACTTCAAGTACGGCCACAAGGAGCAGGGGGGCGTCGGGCAGGGGGATGGCGAAGTGGGGCAGCAGCTCTCCCCGGGCGCGGTGCAGCCCGGGGACGGGCACCAGGCCGGCCAGGGCGAGGGCGACCACTCGCTCGAGGTCGACGTCACGCTCGACGAGCTGGCGCAGATATTGGGCGAGGAGCTGCGCCTGCCCAACATCGAGCGGCGGCAGAACGAGAAGATCGTCACCCAGAAGATCAAGTACACCGGCGTCAACACCACCGGCCCCGAGTCGCTGCGCCACTTCAAGCGCACCTACAAGCAGGCCCTGCGGCGGCAGATCGCCATGGGCACGTATGACCCGGCCCGGCCCGTCATCATCCCCACGCGCGAGGACCGGCGCTACCGCAGCTACAAGCTCCAGGAGCTGCCGGAAACGAACGCCGTCATCATCTACATGATGGACGTGTCCGGCTCCATGGGCGACGAGCAGAAGGAGATCGTCCGCATCGAGAGCTTCTGGCTCGATACGTGGCTGCGCCACCAGTACAAGGGCCTGGAGGCGCGCTACATCATCCACGACGCCGTGGCGCGCGAGGTGGACCGCGACACCTTCTTCCACACCCGCGAGTCCGGCGGCACGATGATCTCCAGCGCCTACAAGCTGTGCCGGGACATCATCAAGTCGGACTACCCCAAGAGCGCGTGGAACATCTATCCCTTCCACTTCTCGGACGGGGACAACTGGAGCGCGGATGACACGCGCCAGTGCATCGAGATGCTCCGCGAGGACATCCTGCCCGGGGTGAACCAGTTCGCCTACGGCCAGGTGGAGAGCCCCTACGGCAGCGGCCAGTTCATCAAGGACTTGCGCGAGGCCGTGGGGGACTCCACCAACGTCGCCCTGAGCGAGATCGCCGACAAGGACGCCATCTACGCCTCCATCAAGGACTTCCTCGGCAAGGGCCGCTAAGGCCCCTCGCCTCCTCCCGCCCGCCGCCCCCCGCTTCCGGAGTTCGCGATGCCCAAGAGCCTCACCCCGCCGCTGGCCAAACTGAACCAGGAGATCGAGGGCCATGCCCGGGAGTTCGGCCTCGACTTCTTCGAGACCATCTTCGAGGTCGTCAGCTACGACGAGCTCAACATGGTGGCCGCCTACGGCGGCTTCCCCACGCGCTACCCGCACTGGCGCTGGGGCATGGAGTACGAGCAGCTGTCCAAGGGGTACGAGTACGGACTGAGCAAGATCTACGAGCTCGTCATCAACAACGACCCCTGCTACGCCTACCTCCTGGAGAGCAACTCGGACGTGGACCAGAAGCTGGTCATGGCGCACGTCTACGGGCACTGCGACTTCTTCAAGAACAACTTCTCCTTCCGCCACACCAACCGCCGGATGATCGACGACATGGCCAACCACGCCACGCGCGTGCGCCGGTGGATCGACAAGATTGGCGTGGAGAAGGTGGAGGACTTCATCGACCGGGCGCTGTCGCTGGAGAACCTCATCGATCAGCACGCGCCCCACATCCGCCGCAATCCGGACCCCCAGCGCGCCGAGGACGAGCTCAAGAGCAACGAGCGCGTGGAGGGCTTCAAGGTGAACCGCGAGTACATGCGCGGCTTCATCAACCCCTCCGAGTTCCTCGACAGCCAGCGCAAGAAGGTGGAGGAGGAGAAGGCGAAGACGAAGAAGTTCCCCGAGCGCCCCCAGCGCGACGTGCTCGCCTTCCTGCTGGAGCACGCCCCGCTCGAGCCGTGGGAGTCGGACATCCTCTCCATCATCCGCGACGAGGCCTACTACTTCGCGCCCCAGGGCCAGACGAAGATCATGAACGAGGGCTGGGCCAGCTACTGGCACTCCACCATCATGACCCGGCGCGCGCTCAAGGACGACGAGGTCATCGACTACGCGGACCGGCACTCGGGCACCATGGGCACCCGGCCCGGCGCGCTCAACCCGTACAAGCTCGGCATCGAGCTGTGGCGCGACATCGAGGAGCGCTGGAACAAGGGCCGCTTCGGCAAGGAGTGGGACGAGTGCGATGATCTGCGCGCGCGCCGCTCCTGGGACAAGAAGCTCAACCAGGGCCGCGAGAAGATCTTCGAGGTGCGCAAGCACTACAACGACATCACCTTCATCGACACCTTCCTCACCGCCGAGTTCGCCATCGACCAGAAGCTCTTCGTCTATGGCTTCAACGACAAGCGCAACTCCTGGGAGATCCTCGACCGGGAGTTCCGCAAGGTGAAGAACAAGCTCCTGCAGCAGCTCACCAACTTCGGCCAGCCCATCATCGAAGTGGTCGACGGCAACCACGACAACCGCGGCGAGCTGCTCATGGCGCACAAACACGACGGGCAGGATCTCAAGGGCGACTACGCGCGCGAGACGCTGCGCAACGTGCAGTCCTTGTGGCGCCGCCCCGCGTGCATCATCACCCGCTACGACAACAAGGGCGTGCTGCTGCGCTTCGACGGGCAGAACCACACCGAGAAGAAGATCGATCTCTGAGGCGCCCTGCCCGCCTCGTTTTCGCCCCGCGGGAAAAACACCGCCTGGCTGGACTCAACAACCCACCAGGCGGCCGAGTTCTCGCCGGGGATGAGAAGATGAGGGGCCGGAAGTTGGGAACAACCCTGTAGCTCCCGTACACTGCGCGAGCCCCATGAGACTCGCCTCCGTCGTCCTGTGCCTGGGTGTGCTGTTCGCCGCGCCCCTCGTCGAAGCCGCCCCCACCACCTACAGCGTGCGCAACCGCCGCATCGAGCCCAACCAGCCGCTCGCGGTGGCCCTGCAGGAGGCGGGACTGCCGCCGGAGCAGGTGAGCGTGGTCATCGCCGCGCTGGAGGGCGTGTTCGACTTCCGCAAGTCGCGCGTGGGCGATCAGTTCCGCCTGGTGCTGCGCGAGGGCGAGCTGGACTTCTTCGACTACCGCCAGAGCGCGGTGGACGAGTGGCAGGTGCGCCGGGATGGGGAGCGCTTCGTGGGCAGCAAGCGCGCCATCGAGGTGGAGAAGCAGGTGACGGTGGTGGCGCTGGAGGTCAGCTCCTCGCTCTACGAGGCGGCGCTGGCGGCGGGGGAGGATCCGCTCATCGGCATGGTGCTGGCGGACGTGTTCGCCTGGGACATCGACTTCTACCGGGACGTGCGCCGGGGGGACCGGGCGCGCGCGGTGGTGGAGAAGTTCGTCTCCAAGGGCCGCTTCCTGCGCTACGGCGAGGTGCTGGCGGCGAGCTACCAGGGGGAGTCGGTGGGGAGCAAGCGCGTCTTCCGCTACGAACTGCCGGACGGCAAGCCGAGCTTCTTCCAGGAGGACGGCGCGAGCGCGCGCAAGGCCTTCCTCAAGAGCCCGCTCAAGTACGCCCACGTGACGAGCACCTTCGGCAGCCGCTTCCACCCGGTGCTCCAGTACGTGAAGGCCCACAACGGCGTGGACTACGCGGCGAGCGTGGGCACGCCCGTGTGGGCCGTGGCCGATGGCACCGTCACCGTGGCGGCCAACACGGGCGCCGGCGGCAACACCGTGTGCCTGCGGCACAACAATGGCTTCGAGACGTGCTACCTGCACCTGTCGCGCTTCGGCCAGGGCGTGCGCGCGGGCGCCCGGGTGAGCCAGAAGCAGGTCATCGCCCTGTCAGGCAACACGGGCCGCAGCACCGGCCCCCACCTGCACTACGCCCTCAAGCGCAGCGGCCACTACGTCAACCCGCTCAACCAGAACTTCCCTCGCACCGAGCCGCTCCCCAAGGGCCTGCTCGCGGACTTCCGCGCGAAGGTGGCCCCCCTGGCGCAGCAGCTCGACGCCGTCTCCGTGGCCCAAGCCAGCGCCGGGAACTGAACACTTCCAGGAAATCATCCTACTCTACATGTAGGGTCGCCGCGCACCTCTCCTCGGAAAGAGAGGATTCACCCTGGAGTCCAGGGCAGTACGGAAAAGGGAACCTGTCTGATAGGATGAACAGATTCCCGTCACGTCCGTCACGCGCCGCCTCCTCCTCCCCCCCCCCTTTCGTATGCCCTCTATTTCCGACTTCATCCAAACCGCCGAGGAGATCCGCAAGGGACTCAACGAGCTGAGCGACGAACTCCAGCATGGGCTGCCCGAGCGCCTCGCCCGGTTTCCGAGAGACCCCGCGCTGCGCGCGGTCATGCAGCAGGAGCAGCAGGACATCCTGCGCCAGCGCGTCCCCATCGTGACCGGCTGGCTGGATCGCCACTACGCCCGGCTCAGCGCGCTGGATGCCGCGATGAAGGAGGATGAGAGGGAAAGCGCGATGGAGCACCACCGCGCCGCCGTCCAGCCGTTCTTCCTCCAATGCCCCCTCATTCGCCGCTGCGTGGACAAGCCCCTCGGCTATCCCGGTGACTACGTGATGGTGGACATGCTCTTCGGCACCGAGGAGCACGGGGTGTCCACCATGGCGCGCATCCTGTCGCACTACGCGCTCAACGTCGGACCGGCCCAAGCCCACCGCGCGCGCGTTCCGTGGATCATCGGCCACCTGAACAAGAAGGAGGAGGAGCTGGGCCGGCCCCTGCGCATCCTGTCCTTCGCCTGTGGCCCCGAGCACGCCCTGCGCGAGCACACCACCATGGGAGGCACGGGCCAGTTCACGCTGTGCGACTTCGATCCCGCCCCCCTGGACTTCTGCCGCCGGCAATTCGAGAAGCTCGCTCGCATGCCCCGGGGGGGAATCCCCGCCCCCGACGTGCGCTTCATCCAAGTCTCCACCTACCAGCTGCTGCGCTACCGGGACACCCTGGAGAAGCTGCGCCATCCGGACGGGCCCATGGACGTGGTGGTCGCCGCGGGCATCCTCGACTACCTCAAGGAGAACGTCATCTCCCGCTTCCTGGACATGATGAGTTCCCAGCTCGCCCCGGGCGGCTTGATGCTGCTCACCAACCTGCACAGCAACAATCCCTGGCGCGCGGTCATGGAGTACGTGTGTGACTGGAACGTCATCCACCGCGACAAGGAGCACTTCCAGTCCATCTGCGAGGGAGCGCCCGAGCGGGGGATGAAGACCGTCGAGACCATCACCGACAGCACGGACACCAACATCTTCTGGGCGGGACAGAAGCGCTGAGCCCAGGCACCAGGCAGGACGTGCTCAATGCCACTCGAGCACGTACTGCCCGTAATCCAGGGCCATGGCCGTCCCTCTCGCGGTGCCGTTGCCCCGCAGCACCTTGAGCGCCTCACGCAGGGCGCCCTCGTGGAAGGCGATGGGCTGCATGTCGCCACGGTAGTGCAACCGCAAGCTCGTGGGCCCCAGTTCCTCTGACGTCCGCTTCCCGTAGCTCACCAGCGTCGAGTAGATGGTGTCCACGGAGGCGAAGACGCGCTTGGGGTCTCCCAGCCCCACCAGCTTCATGAGGGTGTTGCCGACATAGGAGTTGAAGAAGCCCGTCACCGTGGCCCCGCCACACGCCCGGGTCGCCTCCTCAACCGAGTCATAGTAGGGTTCCAGCATGTCCACGGCCGTGTAAAGCATCCGCAGGAAGTCCGCCGCTGGGTAGGAGAAGAAGTCGACCGGCATCTTGTTGATGCGCAACTGCACCAACATGCGATCCGTTCCCGAGGAACCCACGCGCTGTTCCACCAAGCCATAAACGGCCTTGAACAAGAATCCGCGCACGGTGTCCCCGGGCTTGCAGATGGCGATACGTTGCGCGAGGTCGTTCTTGTCACTCGGCATGAAGAAAGAACCCTTTGGGTCTCTGGCGGGGGGCAGGACCTGAAGCACAGCTTCCTAGCAGACTCCTCCCCTGCTTCGCGAGCGTTCCCCACCCAGGGGGCAGGCGAGCACGGGCGCGCGTTGCCTCCAGCCACCGGGACACTCGGCAACTCCCGATCAACCGGCGCATGGAAGAGACCTCGGCGGGGGAGCGGCCACGGGTTTCTTTCGGTGCGGTCCAACGTGGGTCGGTCTACCCTAGCATGCTCCACACACGGCTGGCTCAGAGGGCCGTGCGTCTCACGAGGAACCCCTCGAATGTCGAACGCCTCACCCATCCTCACCCCGACAACCCCCGCCTCGCCCGATACGGCGCAGGAGTCCAGCCGCACCGGGCTGGATCCCCACAGCGTGCACCGTGGCTTCCTCGAGCACGTGCGCTACTCGCGCGGCAAGAACCCGGAAAACGCCACCGCGCACGATCACTTCATGGCCCTGGCACTGGCGGTGCGTGACCGGCTCGCCAACCGGTGGGTGCGCACGGCGCGCACCTACTACGAGCAGGACGTCAAGCGCGCGTACTACCTGTCCGCGGAGTACCTGCTGGGCCGCGCCCTGGGCAACAACCTGCTCAACATCGGCATGTACGAGGCCGCCGCGCAGGCCATGCGCGAGGTGGGCGTGGACCTGAGCGCGCTCGTGGAGATGGAGCCGGACGCGGGGCTCGGCAACGGCGGCCTCGGACGGCTGGCGGCCTGCTTCCTCGACTCGCTCGCCACGCTGGGCTACCCCGGCATGGGCTATGGCATCCGCTACGAGTTCGGCATCTTCACCCAGGACATCGTGGAGGGCTACCAGGTCGAGCGCGCCGACGAGTGGCTGAAGTTCGGCAACCCCTGGGAGATCGTCCGGCCGGAGAAGGCGGTGCCGGTGCGCTTCTACGGGCACGTGGAGCACTACCACGGCGCGGACGGCAAGCCCGTGGCGCGCTGGGTGGGCGGCAAGACGGTCATCGGCGTGCCCTACGACACGCCCATCGCCGGCTACGGCAACAACACCGTCAACACCCTGCGGCTGTGGCAGGCGCGCGCCAGCGAGGAGTTCGACCTCAAGCTCTTCAACGCCGGTGACTACGAGCGCTCGGTGGTGGAGAAGAACGACTCGGAAGTCATCTCCAAGGTGCTCTACCCCAACGATGCCTTCCAGGCCGGCAA
Organism: Cystobacter fuscus DSM 2262; assembly: GCF_000335475.2. Taxonomy (NCBI): domain Bacteria; kingdom Pseudomonadati; phylum Myxococcota; class Myxococcia; order Myxococcales; family Archangiaceae; genus Cystobacter; species Cystobacter fuscus. The sequence continues at coordinate 58,176 of NZ_ANAH02000021.1, forward strand.
GGAGCTGCGCCTCAAGCAGCAGTACTTCTTCGTCGCCTGCTCCATCGCGGACATCGTCCGGCGCTACCTCAAGAACCACTCGGACTTCCGCGACTTCCCCAAGAAGGTCGCCATCCAGCTCAACGACACCCACCCGGCCATCGGCGTGGCCGAGCTGATGCGCGTGCTCGTGGACGAGAAGCGCCTGGGCTGGGAAGAGGCGGCCGCCATCACCCAGGCCACCTTCGGCTACACCAACCACACGCTCCTGGCCGAGGCCATGGAGAAGTGGCCGGCCTCGCTCTTCGAGCGCCTGTTGCCGCGCCACCTGGAAATCATCTACGAAATCAACCAGCGCTTCCTGCGCCAGGTGCAGATCCGCTACCCCTTCGACACCGAGCGCATCCGCCGCATGAGCCTCGTGGAGGAAGGCCCGGAGAAGAAGATCCGCATGGCGCACCTGGCCGTGGTGGGCAGCCACAGCATCAACGGCGTGGCGGAGCTGCACACCAACCTGCTGCGGCGTGACGTGCTGCCCGAGTTCGCGGAGATGTACCCCGAGCGCTTCAACAACAAGACCAACGGCGTGACGCCGCGCCGCTGGCTCTTGTGGAGCAACCCCCGCCTGGCCAAACTCATCACCAGCCGCATCGGGGAGGGCTGGGTCACGGACCTGGATCAGCTGCGCAAGCTCGAGCCGCACGCCGACGACGCGGCGTTCCGCCAGGCCTTCGCCGAGGTGAAGCGGCAGAACAAGGTGGACCTGTCGCGCCACCTCAACGAGCTGTGCGGAGTGGACCTCAACCCGGACGCCATCTTCGACGTGCAGATCAAACGTCTGCACGAGTACAAGCGGCAACTGCTCGACGCGGTGCACATCGTGTCGCTGTGGATGAAGGCGCGGCGCGACCCGAGCACCATCATCGCCCCGCGCGTGTTCCTCTTCGGCGCCAAGGCGGCCCCGGGCTACGTGGAGGCCAAGCTCATCATCCGCCTCATCAACGGCATCGCCGAGGTGGTCAACAGCGACGCGGGCACCACGGGCCTGCAGGTGCTGTTCATCCCCAACTACCGGGTGAGCCTCGCCGAGCGCATCATCCCGGCGGCGGACGTGTCCGAGCAGATCTCCACCGCGGGCTGGGAGGCGTCGGGCACGGGCAACATGAAGTTCATGCTCAACGGCGCGCTCACCCTGGGCACGCTGGACGGCGCGAACGTGGAGATCCGCCAGGCGGTGGGCGACGACAACTTCTTCCTCTTCGGCCTCACCGCCGACGAGGTGATTGCCCGCAAGCGCGCCGGCTACCGGCCGCGGGAAGAGTACGAGCGCAACGTGGAGCTGCGCGAGGCGCTGGATCTCATCGGCTCGGGCTTCTTCTCCCCCGAGGACAAGAACCTCTTCCGGCCGCTGGTGAACAGCCTGCTCGAGGAGGACCGCTACCTCGTGCTGGCCGACTTCGGCTCGTACGCGGCCAAGCAGCAGGAAGTGGCGCGCGCCTACAAGGACACCGAGCGCTGGACGCGCATGGCCATCCACAACGTGGCGCACGGCGGCATCTTCTCCTCGGACCGCACCATCAAGCAGTACGCCGAGGAGATCTGGCGGGTGAAGCGCATCGACGTGAAGCCCTGAGCTGAGACAGGGTGACGGGAGGCCGCGGGGCCCCAGCGCACCGCGGCCTTACCGGAACGGGCGCGAGGGGCTCAGCCCGCCTGGCGGATGCGCAGGCCGAAGCGATGGCGGAGGCGCTCGGCCGAGGCGATGAGCCCTTCCCCCGCCAGCCGGCCCGCCACGTAGCGCAAGGCCGCGTCCATGTCGGGCACGGTGGCGCACGGCACGGGCATCGGCTTGAGGTAGGTGAGCAGACTCCTCGACAGGCGCATATGCGCCGAGGTCATGATGGAGGCGAGCCCGAGGAGCTGCTGGCTCAGCCGGGCCTCGTTGCGGTGGATCCACTCCGCATGCATGTAGCGCTGGGTCACCGTGAGCATGGAGCACAGGCTCACGTCCATCACGCAGACGTAGCGCTCACCCCAGTCCAGGTAGCTGTCCATCTGCTCGAGGAAACTCGAGTACTGCGCGTCCGACACGTTCCCGCTCATGCGGACCGAAAGCAACGGCCACGACGAATCGTCGAAAGTAATGACAGCGAACATGCATCCCCCCGATGCGGACAGCTCGGAGTCGAGGAGGAGAGGGATGGGTCAGGCGTGAGGCCTGGCTCCCAGCGTTCGGATGTCGACGCTCCCCCCCAGGAAGCTCCGTGATGGAACAGCCTAGCAGAAGAGAGGCCGCGCGTCATCCTGGGCTCGTGAAAGTCAAGAAAAAGGCCGCCCCGGCGAAACCGGAGCGGCCTGGACTGCTCAGGTGGGACGCACGCGCCTACGGGGACTCGGGCGCGCTCGAGGAGTTCTGCGGATCACGCGTGGCGCGCACCACGAAGTCGCTCCCGTTGTTGTCGCTGTCGTAGCCGTTGCCGCGCAAGGCGTCGCCGCCGCCCGGCTTCATCGTGTCAGCTGTTGAGGAGGCCACCGACTTGCGCTCGATGCTGCTACCCGCCTGGGCGTTATCAATGGCTGGAGCCGCGGTGCCTTCACGGTTCGCAGCCGAGGCCGTGCCCCAGCCCAGCAGATCCACCACCTTGCCCGCTGCATCAAGGATTCGCAGCCCGCCTCCGTTGTGGCCGGTGAGACCGGTGTAGGTCGCATCAGGCGTCGGACCCGTGAACTTGTCCTTCAGGGCAATCAGATAGAAGCCCTTCGCCGGGATGCTTCCCAGGGACGTCAGCCCCGCCAGGTTGTTGAAGCCCCCCGTGGGCGAGGCGTACTGGATCTTCCACCCCGTGAGCGCAACGGCGGCATTCGTCGGGTTGTAGAGCTCGATGAACTCGTCGTCGTGATTGGGGTCTGTGCTCCCCGCGACGGCGTTCTTCGAGGCGAACTCGCTGATGACCACATGGTCGGTCATCGGCGCCGGAGGCACGGTGATCGTCACCGTGCCGAAGACACCATTGGTCGGATCCGAGATGTCGCTCACACCGCAGTAGACGTAGGCCGACTGCGCGCCCGTGACCGGGTCCTTGAAGGAGTAGCGGAAGCCGTACTTGTACGAGCCGGGCGTGGAGATGCTCAGCGTGCCGAGCGTCTCGTCCTCGTCGCTGACCGTGGGCGCGTACGCCCCATTGAAGGAGATGGTCGTCCAGGTCCAGTCCGGCGCGGGGCTCGTGTCCGGGCCGTAGCCCAGCTCCGCCACCACGTAGGGGTAGCCGTCGTTTCCAGCCGTGTTCCGGTCCGTCACGCTCGTGGCCTTGAACCGGCTGGAGACAGTCACCGGCGTGCCCGCCTGGGTGGGCGGAATCGTCTTCGGGCTCTGGATGTAGCAGAGGCTCACGACCGGGCTGGCCGTCATGCCGCACGCGGTGTTGGCGGCCTCGGGCGTGCCGTAGTCCCCGCCCGAGAGCGCATCGGTCGAGTCACACCAGTACCAGGGCTGGGCCGCGGCGCGCGTCCCCTGGACGAGCGAGGAGAGATTCATCGACTTGCCCGTGCTCTGGGGGAAGGACGGCGTATAGCGGAACTCCGTCACCGTGCTGGCGCCATTGGCGACGATGAACGACCCCGAGCCCTCCAGGGCGATCGCGCTGGGGTACTGATAGCTGGCGGAGACGCCACCATTGGTGGCCCGGTCCTTGTTCTGGGCCAGGACGAAGTGGCCCTTGCGGCCCACCACCAGCGGCGTGCTCCCCGAGCCCACCTGGAACGAGCGCACGGCGTCCGAGCTGTTCTTGTACGTCACCGTGAGGCCGTTGAGGTTGAGCAGGCCATCCGTGGCGTTGGTCAGCTCGACGTACTCGGTCGTCCCGCTCGAGGGCGAGTGCATCACCTCGGAGACGAGCAACTGGTTGGCCGTGGGCTTCGGGGCCGTGTCGCACTGGGCGTTGAAGCAGACGGCGCTGGCGCCCGTGCACGCGGTGGTCGTCTCCGTCCGCTTGCAGGTGCCGGTGCCATTCTCGTCGACACAGGCCGCCGTGTAGGTGGTCCGCGAGACCCCATCCGCCGCGCAGACGGGAGCATCCGGAGCGCAGGTCACGCCCGCGCACACGTCCTCGGGCGTGGTCGTGTCCACGAGGGACAGACTGGAGTTGCCGACGTCATCCCTCACCTTCAGCCCGAAGTAGTAGTGGGTGGCTCGCACCAGGCCGGTGACGCGCGCCGACTCCGCGCTGCCCGGGTCCTTGGGCACGCCCACGCTCACCGGCGTGGCGGCCTCGAACGACGCCTCGGTGATGGGGCTCAGGGAGTAGCGCAACTCGTAGCTGGAGGCGATGCCCAGCGTCCCGTCATCGCCCACGGCCGTCCAGGCCAGGGTCACCGCGTTGGCCGTGAGCTCGGCCACCGTGAGAGACACGGCGCTCGGCGCGACGTCATCCACGATGGTGAACTTGCCGCTGGTGGCGCTGTCCAGCGTGCCCGCCATGGCGACGAGCCAGAAATCCGTGCCCTGCTGGTCCACGCTCAACGTGGAGAAGGTGGCGAGTCCCGCCACGGGCTTCACGGTCACGGTGCCCAGCAACTCGGCCGCGTTGTTGCCGCCCACCAGGCCCAACGTGACGTCGGGCGAGTCCACGGAGAGCACGTTGCCGAACTCGTCGGTGATGGCCACGGTCACCGCGGGCATCACCTCGCGAACCTTGGCGCTGGTGGGCTGCGTGCGGAACACCAGCATCGCGGGCGTCCCCGTGCTGGCGATGTCGAAGGAATCGCTCGAAGCGGAGTCCAGCCCCTCGGCGGAGGCCGTCAGCACGTAGCCGGTGCCCGCCTCGGTGATGGAGAGGCCCGGGAAGGACGCCACGCCATCCACGGGGTCCACGGACGTGGTCCCCGCCAGCGTGCCCTTGTTGAGGGCGAGCGTCACCCGCGGGGCGGAGACGGAGAGCCGGTTGCCGGAAGCATCCGTCACGGCCACCCGCACCTCGAAGGTCTCTCCAGCGCCCCGGTTGGAGGGCTGCTGGGTGAAGACGAGTTTCGTGGGGGCGGCCGGCGCGGGCAGCACCTCGAAGGGGGAGCTCGTCGCCGACGCCAGGCCGGCGGCGCTCGCCACCAGGGTGTAGCCCGCCGCGGCCTTCTCGAGCACCAACGTGGAGAAGCGCGCCACGCCATTGACCGCCGCCACGGACACCGTCCCCTTCAGCTCGGCCGAGGGAGAGCCCTCGCCGAGCGCCACCGTCACCGTGTCGCTGGCGTCCGTCACCGTCTGGCCGCTCGCGTCCTGGATGGTGACCTCGAAGGTGCCCAGCGGCTTGCCCGCCGTGCCGGACGAGGGCGCCCCGGTGAAGACCAGATGGGGGGCAGCAAGGGAGACGAACTCGACGGTGGGCCGCGAGGCCAGTGTCACGGGGCCCCCTTCCGCGTCCACCGTGGCCGTCACCGTCTTCGTGCCCGCGGAGGTGGACGCGAGCGTCGCGACCGCCACGCCCTGCGCGTCCGTGGGGCCCGACGGCTGCCCCAGCGTGTTGCCCTCGCCCGAGGCCTCCACCGTCACCGCACGGCCCTCCAGCGGAGTGCCATCCGCCGTGCGCACCGTCACCCGGATCTCCACGGTGTCCTGGCCGTTGGCGCGCACGCCCCGTGCCGGGTTCACCTCCACCGACGAGCGCTCCGCGTCCGGCATCTCCCGCACTGGCGGAGGAGGCGGGTTCGGCTCATCGCGACATGCCGATCCGCCAAGGGACAGACCGAGCAACAACGCACTCCACGCGACCAGCCGCGCGAGCGAGGGGGGGGCATGCTTCATGAACCAACTCCAGGCTGAAGAGGGGATGCAGCCCGCCAGCCAGGAGGCTTCGCGGGCACACAACCCTCTTATCAGATGCTCCCTGCCTGGAAAAACACAGCCCCGGAAGAACGCCTGCTTCCTCCCAGAACGTCACATGCCGTTCACAGACCCAGGGCCTTGAGCATCAACCCGGAGCCGAGCAGGGACTGGCCTCCATCGCACACCATCAGGGAGCCGGTGATGTACGAAGCGGCGTCGGATGCCAGGAAAAGCGCGAGTTGCGCGATGTCCTGCTTCGTTCCGAGGCGACCCAGGGGCAGGGCCTCGAGGAGCTTGCCGCGCGCATCGTCGCCGGGTGCGAGCCGGCGCATACCCTCGGTGTCCTCGATGGGGCCGGGGGTGATGGAGTTGACGCGGATACCCACGCCGCCCCACTCGATGGCGAGAGTGCGGGTGAGCATGTCCACGCCGGCCTTGGCGGCGCACACGTGGGCCTGCATGGCCATGGGCAGGTAGGCCTGGGGGGCGGAGATGTTGAGCACGCACGCGCCCGGCTTGCGCAGGTGCTCGAAGGCGGCGCGGCAGGTGTTGAAGGTGCCGAGCACGTCGATCTCCAGCACCGACCTGAACGCATTGGAGGACATGCCGGCCGCGGGCGCGGGGAAGTTGCCCGCCGCGCCGCACACGAGGATGTCGAGCTCCCCATGCGCGTCGCGCGCCGTCCGGAGGGCCTTCTCCAGGGCGTCGTACTGGCGCACGTCGGCGGCCACGCCCAGGGCGGTGCCATGCGCCTGGAGCCCCTTCACGGCCGCCTCCAACTTCTCCACGTTGCGGCCATTGATGGCGACCTTCGCGCCCGCCTTCACGAGGGCCTCGGCGATACCGAGGTTGATGCCGCTGCTGCCCCCCGTGATGAACGCCGACTTGCCCGCCAGCAATCCATCCCGGAACACACCCTGTGCCATGTCACTCCCCTTCTCTGCGTTGAAAGCTCAGCCCCCCAGCGCGTAATTCTCCAGCAGTTCCAACGTGCTGCGAACCGCGGGTTGGGCATTGAGGATGTAGATCTTCGCCTTGCGCGCCCAGGCCATCCGAAGCGGCTCGAACAAGAGGGCGTGCACGTAACTCTGCGTACAGACCGGGATGCCCATGAAGTCCAGGGCAATGGGCTGCTTGTTGAAGAGCCGGGGAAGGAGTTTCTCCTCGGAGAAGCGCTGCGCTTCCACCGTGTCCTCGATCCGCGATTGACTGACGATGAAGCGCTGGGCCTCGGCGGGAGGCGCCTCGAAGGCCAACCATTTGTGGACGGCGCGGCGAGGTGTTCTCTCCCGTGCCCGTTCCTTGATGGTTTCGATCATGCCCTCGTAGTCCTGCTCGGCCTCGGAGGGCATCTCGAAGGCGACGAGCGTCCCGGGAAAGCCCACTCCCGGCTCCAGGAACTTCGTCTTCCCATGAGGGTCCTCGAAGCGCTCATCCCCCTCGAGGATGAGCGTTGCGCCCCGCGAGGCCAGCACGAGCCGCCCGCCCACCAGCTTCGTCATCTCCGCGATGAAGAACAGACCCATTCCCGCGTTCTGGATGCTTCCCGTCTCGCCTTCATCGAAGGTGCTCGAGACATGCGGCCAGAGCGAGCGGGAGAGCGCCTCTCGAGGTTCCGTCAGGGATTTGTGCCGGGACACCAGGCTCGCGGGGATTCCGATGCCCGCATCCGCGACGGCCACCTGCACCGCGGGACGCTCCGCGTTGCGGCCGCCCCTGTTGACCTGCGCCCCCACCACTCCACCCAAGGAGTCACGGCTGTGCTGGACGACGTTGCGCAGCAGCTCGTTGAGGACGTAGTAGAGGGTTCTCCGCGTGTCCTCGAATCGCGCCTCGGTGATGAGCAGTCTGGAGATCCGCTCCGCCACCGGCTCGGTCGTATCGGAGGTCCGGATCCGGGTGAGCTTGACGGTACGCCCAGGCTCTCCAGGACCCGAGGAGGACTCTCCATTGACGAGATCCTCGAACCCCACCGCACGGGCGAACTGGCAGGAGCGCGCGGCCCGATCCGTCCGGATCCGCAGCGGCTCGTCTCCCTGGACACGGCCGAGGGTCGCGAGCGCGACGAGACCCCACATCTCCACCGGATCGATGGCCCCCAGATCCACCCCCACCGGATCCATTCCCAGCCAGCGCAGGAAGGGCGCTGGGTCATCCAATTCGAGGCGTGAGACAGCGGTGGGCGTCATGAGGACCTCCTCCCACCGCCGATAGCATGGTTACCACGCTCGCGCAGCAACCGACCCCGCCGGGCGCTCAGCCGAACTCGACCACCTTCATGCCGAAGAGCCGTTCCACCGACTGGATGAGCTCGTCGCTCACCTGCACCTTGAGCGGCAGGTTGGCGATGAGCGCCTCGGCCTCGTTGGAGAACAGCAGGCTCACCGCCAGGGGCGTGGCGCCCTCGTACTGCTTGACGATCTGCGCGAGCTTCGTGAGCCGCTCGTCCGTGGCGAGATCCGCCGGCAGCCGCAGCTCCAGGCGCTTGGTGCGCTTCTCCCGCACCGCCTTGAGGCTCTGGATGTCCTCCACGATGAGCTCCGCCACCGGCGTGTCCTCGTCGCGCTGGTTGATCTGCACCGTGCCCGTCACGAGGATGGGGTCATCGCTCTTGAGCAGCGACTCCCAGTGCTCGAAGCCGGGCTTGGGCCCCGACTTCGTCCACTTGCCGTCCTTGCCCATGACGTTGCGCGTGCCGTCCTTGCCCGGGAAGCACACCAGCTCCAGCGAGCCGGACAGATCCTCCAGCGTCACCCACGCCATGCGCTTGCCCGTCTTGGTGGGCCGCTCGCGCAGCGCCGCCACCACGCCCGCGATGGTGAGCTTCTCGTCCTTGCGCGCGCGCTGCACCGCGGTGATGGGCCGCGCGTAGCGCTTGAGCTCCTTGTCGTAGGCATGCAGCGGGTGGCCCGACACGTAGAAGCCGATGGCTTCCTTCTCCAGCGCCAGGCGCTCCTTCTCCGACCACTCCTCCACCTGAACGTAGTCGTTCTTCAGGTCCGCCCCACCCGACGCGCCCCCGCCCAGCATCCCGAAGAGCGAACTCTGCCCCGCCGCCTTGTCCTTCTGGCTGCTCGAGCCGCGGCTCATCGCGCGCTCGATGCTCTCGAAGATCTGCCGCCGCGGGCGCTTCTCGAAGTCGAAGGACCCCGCCTTCACCAGCGCCTCGAGCACCTTGCGGTTCACCTTGCGCGAGTCCACGCGCTCGCAGAAGTCGAACAGGCTCTTGAAGGGCCCTTCCTTGCGCGCCTCGACGATGGACTCGATGGCGCCCTCGCCCACGCCCTTGATGGCGCCCAGGCCGAAGCGGATCTTCCCCTCCACCGCGCCGAACGCCATGTCCGACTGGTTCACATCCGGCGGCAGCACCTGCACGCCCGACTGGCGCGCCTCGCCGATGTGCAGCACCACCTTGTCCGTGTTTTCCTTCTCGCTCGTGAGCAGCGCCGCCATGAACTCGACGCGGTAGTGCGCCTTGAGCCACGCGGTGTGCAGGGTGACGAGTCCGTAGGCCGCCGAGTGGCTCTTGTTGAAGCCGTACTCGGCGAACTTCTCCATCAGGTCGAAGATTTCCCCCGCGACCTTCAGGTCCACGTTGTTGTTCTTGCAGCCCTCGAGGAAGCCGGCGCGCTCGGCCTGCATGACCTCGGCCTTCTTCTTGCCCATGGCGCGGCGAAGCAGGTCCGCGCGGCCCAGGGTGTAGCCTCCCAGCACCTGGGAGATCTGCATCACCTGTTCCTGGTAGACGATGACGCCGTAGGTGTCCTTGAGGACGGGCTCGAGCAAGGGGTGCGGGTACACCACCTTCTCGCGGCCGTGCTTGCGGTTGATGAACACGTCCACCATGCCCGAGTCGAGCGGACCCGGACGGTAGAGCGCGCCCGCGGCGATGACGTCTTCGAAGCAGGACGGCTTGAGCTTCATCACCATTTCGGTGAAGCCGCTGGACTCCATCTGGAAGACGCCGGCCGTGTCGCCGTCCGCCATGAGCTTCCACACCTCGGCGTCATTCAGCGGGATGTCCTCGCGCAGAATGGGCTTGCCGTCGGGCGGGTTGCGGTTGATGAGGTTGAGCGCGTTCTGGATGACGGTGAGCGTCTTGAGGCCGAGGAAGTCGAACTTCACCAGGCCCGCGGCCTCCACCTCGTCCTTGGCGAACTGGGTGATGAGGGTGTCTTCGCCCGGCGGCTGGTAGGTGGGCACGAACTCCCACAGGGGCTTGTCGGCAATCACCACGCCGGCCGCGTGCATGCCGGGCTGGCGGTGCAGTCCCTCGAGCGCGAGCGCGATCTCCAGCACGTCCTTGGTGGTGACGTCCTTGCCATCCACCTGCCCGATGGCGCTCGGCTTCTCCATCATCTCCTTGAGCCGCGGCTCCTGCTCGATGGCTTCCTTGAGGGTGATGCCGAGCACCTCGGGCACCAGCTTGGCGATGCGGTCCCCCTCGCTGAAGGGCAGCGCGAACACGCGGCACACGTCGCGCAGCACGCTCTTGGCCTTGAGCGAGCCGAAGGTGATGATCTGCCCGACGTTGTTCTCCCCGTACTTGCGGCCCACGTACTTGATGACCTCGTCGCGCCGGTCCTGGCAGAAGTCGACGTCGAAGTCGGGCATCGACACGCGCTCGGGGTTGAGGAAGCGCTCGAAGAGCAGGTTGTACGGGAGCGGATCCAGGTCGGTGATGCGCAGGCAGTAGGCCACGAGGCTGCCCGCGCCCGAGCCACGGCCGGGGCCCACCGGGATGTTGTTCTGCTTGGCCCAGTTGATGAAGTCCTGGACGATGAGGAAGTAGCCGCTGAACCCCATCTTCTGGATGACGCCCAGCTCCAGCTCCAGGCGGGCCTTGTACGGCTCGCGGTCCACGGGCGGCTGGCCCGCGCGGAAGCGCGCCAGGTCGATCTCCTTGAAGCGCTCCTCGAGGTTCGCGCGCGCCAGCTCCGCCATGAAGCTGTCGGGCGTGTGGCTGTCGGGCACCTGGAAGGTGGGCAGCATGGGCTTGCCCAGCTTGAGCTCCAGGTTGATCTGCTCGACGATGCGCTGGGTGTTGTGGACGGCCTCGGGCGTGTCGTGGAAGTACTCGAGCATCTCCTGGGGGCTCGTGACGTAGAGCTTGTCCGTGGAGTGCTTCATGCGCTTGCCGTCCGCGAGCGTCTTGCCGCTGGCGATGCACATGAGCAGCTCGTGCGCGCGCGCGTCTTCCTTCTTGATGTAGTGCGCGTCCGCGGTGGCGCACAGCGGGATGCCCAGGTCGCGGCTGAGCTGCTTGAGGTTGGTGTTGGCCGTCTCCTGCTCGGGCATCCCGTTGGACTGCACCTCGAGGAAGAAGTGGTCCGGCTCGAAGATGTTCTTGTACTCGAGCGCCGCGCGGCGCGCGTGGTCCATGTCCCCGCGGAAGGCGGCTCCCGTCACCTCGCCGCCCAGACACGCGGTGAGGGCGAACAGGCCCTTGCTGTGGTCGGCCAGGAGCTTCTTGTCGATGCGCGGGTGGTAGTAGAAGCCCTCGCGGTAGGCCATGGACGAGAGGTACTTGAGGTTGTCGTACCCCTCCTTGTTCTTCGCCAGGAGGATGAGGTGGTGGCCCACCTTCTCCGTACGGTCCGCGCGCCCCTTGGGGCCGGCCACGTACGTCTCCATGCCGATGATGGGCTTGATGCCCGCGTCCTTGGCCTTCTTGTAGAAGTCGATGGTGGCGAACATGTTGCCGTGATCCGTCACGGCCACGCTCGTCATCCCCTTCTCCTTCACCGTCTTGATGAGATCCTTCATCCGGATCGCGCCGTCGAGGAGCGAGTACAGGGAGTGCAGGTGGAGGTGGGTAAAGGACATGGCGGATAAGTAGTCAGCTGAGGGTGGCTTCACCAGACGATTGTTCAGGTCCGGGCCGCCCGCCAGTTCCCGTCCACCCGGTTCGTCCGGGACCGGAAGCGCGGCCCGGGCACCTTGTGGCACGGCCCTCACCCCGGGTGAAGGAGCCCCTGGGTTGGCCGAGCGCCACCCAGCCCAGCTCCTGGATGGGACTCGGGACGGGCGCCCGCCCGCCCGGCCGCCCCGCTGGACGGTCCTCTTCACACTTCTTCATGCCCACGACAAACGCCCCTGACGAGCGCCGCGCATTCTCTCCACCGTCGCCGATGAACGGCGCGCAGCACGAGAGGGCCCCACCCGGGGTCCTCCAGGGAGCAACGGTCATGAACACGAAGAGCAAGATCCTCCTCGTCGGGTCCGCGGTCCTCGGTGTCGTCCTCCTCACGGGTTTCCGGGGCGGGCACATGGGCTGGGGCGCGCGCAACCCCGAGCGCATCAAGCAGATGATCACCTGGCGCCTGGATGACCGGCTCGAGGACCTGAAGGCCACGGACGACCAGAAGCGGACGATTCAAGGGCTCAAGGACTCCCTCTTCGACGAGGGCCAGAAGCTGGTGGCGGAGCAGCGCGAGGCGGGCAAGGAGATGGTGAACCAGTGGGATGCGGCCCAGCCCGACGCCCGCGCCGTGCATGCCCTGGTGGACGCGCGCGTGGAGGCCTGGCGCGCCTTCGCCCACAAGGTGGCCGACGCCGCCCTGGAGGCCCACCGCGTCCTCACCCCCGCGCAGCGCCAGCAGGTGTCGGCCAACGCCCGTGAACACATGAACGACCGCCACTAGCCCGAGCGCCCCCGGATGCTCACGGGTGGACAGGCCCTCGACCCTGGGACAATCCGCTCCCCCCGCCGAATGGCTACGTTATGGGGGTGCCACAAAACTACCAGGAGTTCGCCCGCCGCATCCGTGACTACTCCCACTTCGCCGAGGTGAACGAGTACGGCCGGGTCCTCGAGGGAGGCGTCGAGTACCCGCTCTTCCGTCTCACCGTGCCCGGGGAGCGCTGGCTCGTCATCACCTCGGGCTTCCACGGAGAGGAGCCCGCCGGGCCCCTCACCTTGAGCTGGCACTTCGAGGAGATCGTCGCGTACGCGCGCGAGCGCGGCGTGGGGCTGCGCGTCTACCCGTGCATCAACCCCTCGGGCTTCGAGGATGGCACGCGCTACAACCGCAGCGGCGAGAAGATCAACAACGACTTCCTGCGCTACGAGACCGCGCCCGGCACCTGGAAGGGCGAGGTGCAGCGCGACGAGTCCTTCCTGCGCTGGGTGCTGTTCGACGGCGGGCCCAAGGAGACGCGCGCGGTGCGCACGGACATCGCCCGCTACCCGGCTCCCGCCGCCGCGCTCGACATCCACCAGGACAACTACATTCCGGGGGCCCATACCTACGCGTATACCTTCGGGGACAAGGCCGCTTACGTGCCGCTGATGGAGGCCGCGTCCGCGCACGCCCACGTCATCCGCGAAGACAAGGTGGACGAGCACAACCGCACGGACCGCCACGGGCTCATCGAGTACCACGACGGCAGCGTCACCGATTATTTCGTGCGCAGCGGCGTGCCCTATACTGCGGCGCTGGAGACCACCACCCAGACTCCGCTCGAAGCCAGCCACGCCATCAACCTCATCTGGGTGCGCGGTTTCATCGACCTGGCGGCGCGCGGAGGTGGGAGCACCTGACATGATTCGCCGTCCCCTGGGCGCCCAAGGCCCACACGTGTCCGCGCTGGGCTTCGGAGCCGGACCCGTGGGCAGTCCCGAGTTGTCCGAGGAGGCGGCCCACGCGCTGCTGCACGGGGTGCTCGACGCGGGCATCACCCTGCTCGACACCGCCCCGAGCTACGGCCAGTCCGAGGAGCGCATCGGCCGGGCGCTCCAGGGCCGGCGCCACGAGTTCGTCCTCTCCACCAAGTGCGGCTACGGCGTGCCCGGCGTGGAGGACTGGACGGGGCCCTGCATCACCCAGGGGATTGAACAGGCCCTGCGCCGGCTGCGCACCGACTTCATCGACGTGGTGCACTTCCACTCGTGTCCCGTGGAGGTGCTCGAGCGCCCCGGCGTGGTGGACGCGCTCCAGGCCGCCGTCCAGCGGGGCCAGGTGCGCGTCGCCGCGTACTCGGGCGACAACGAGGCCCTCGCCTGGGCCCTGCGCTCGGGGGCGTTCGGCTCGGTGCAGCTGTCGCTCAACCTCTTCGACCAGCGCGCGCTCGACACGGCCCTGCCCCTGGCCCGGGAGCGGGGCATCGGCGTCATCGCCAAGCGGCCCCTGGGCAACGCCCCCTGGCGCTTCCCCCAGCGCCCCGGCGCCCACGACATCGCCACGTACTGGGACCGCATGCACGCGCTCGGGTTGGATCCCCAAGGACTGGACTGGAACGAGTTCGCCCTGCGCTTCACCGCCTTCACTCCGGGCGTGGTGAGCTGCATCGTGGGCACCACGCGCCTGGAGCACCTCCAGCACAACCTGCGCGCCCTCGAGCAGGGCCCTCTGCCCGAGCCCCTCGTGCACTCCATCCGCGACGCGTTCCACCGCCAGGGCGCCGCCTGGGACGGCCTCATCTGAGGCCCCGCCGCGGCGCGCTCCCCAAAGCGAAACCCCATCCGCTCCTTGCAAGTCCCCTCCACCCCTGTCACGACAGCACCCCGCCCCCGGAGTCCATCCCTTCCGGGCGAGGTAGTTTGACATCAAACTGATTCAGTCGGACGATGGTCCGCTAGAGTTGGGAGCGATGAATTTCATGAGCTGGAAGCAAGGGGTCATCGTAGGCGCGGGTCTGGTGCTGGGAGCGTGCGCGACGCAGCAGGTGCCAGTGAAGCAGTACGCCCTGGCGGGAGGGCGCGCGGAGTACCGGGACTACGCGGGAGAGCGGGCCAACATCTGCGACTCGGAGCCGCGCTGGTTGATGGACGAGCTGAGCAGCATGAATGGTCTGCTGGCGCGCTTCGTGTCCTCGACGGAGCAGGCGAACACGCCGGGGGCGGCGGAGCAGGCGCAGCAGATGGCGCTGCTCAAGGAGTCCGCGGGCTCGCTGGGCAAGGTGCTCGACGTGCACCAGTCCAACCTCAAGGCGTTGCAGGGCTGCGGCTTCGCGCGCTCGGGGGCGTTCCCGGAGCTGGGCCGGCGGGGGCTGGAGCTGGTGGAGATGTCCCGCGCGCGGCTGGCCGAGGGCAACGAGGCGAAGAAGGTCGAGGCGGCCCAGCTCAAGTGGACGGAGGAGGCGCCCCAGCGCGAGCAGACGGCGCGGCAGACGTGGTGCGCGAAGGAGCCCGAGGTGGGCAGCACGGATCTCTTCTACGCGCGCCGCTTCGCCGATGGCCGCACCGAGTGGCTCTTCTGCGATGGCCACCGCGTCCAGGCCACCTCGGCCAGCGCGGAGCCCACGCTGGTGTCGCCCGAGGGGCTGAGCGCGAAGGATCGCCGCAAGGTGAAGCCGGCGCGCTACCTCGACGCGGCACGGGGCTACCCCGCGGAGGAGATCGACAAGCAGCCCACCGAGCCGGGCGCGCCGGCCGCCCCCGCCCAGGGCGCGGCCACCACCGGCCAGTGAGCGGCCCGTGAGCGGAACGGGCCATTGAGGCTCCCACCCCGAGGGAGAGGGGCGCTAGCATCCGCGCCCATGATCCGTTCCGCTACCCCCGAGGACGTCCCCGTCATCGCCCGGCTCATCCGGGCCCTGGCCGAGTATGAGAAGCTCTCCCATCTGGCCATCCTGAAGGAAGAAGACCTGAAGCGTCACCTGTTTGGCGAGCGGCCCCATGCCGAGGTCGTCGTCGCCGAGGAGGCGGGCACGGTGGTGGGCTTCGCCCTCTTCTTCCACACCTACTCCACCTTCCTCGCCCGGCCGAGCCTGTACCTGGAGGACCTCTTCGTGCTGCCCGAGCACCGGGGCCGGGGCCATGGCAAGGGCCTGCTGTCGCACCTGGCGCGGCTCGCCGTCGAGCGGGGCTGCGGGCGCTTCGAGTGGTCCGTGCTGGACTGGAACGCGCCCGCCATCGCCTTCTACGAGTCGGTCGGCGCCGTGCCCTTGAGCGAGTGGACCGTCTTCCGGCTCACGGGAGAGGCCCTGACGCGGCTGGCGGGAAGCACGTAGGCTCGGCCACCCACCTGGCGACGAGGCCCTCCCGGCCGCCCCATCTGCGCGCGAGCAGGAAGACGTAACATGGGGCGGGGAAGAAAGGCGCATGCAGCCCATGGATGACAAAGAGCGCCGCACGGTGAGGACCGACGATCGCCGCACGGTGCGGACCGAGAACCACCGCACGCAGGCGATCGGCACGCAGGAGGCGCCCCCACCCCAGGATGCTCCCGAGGCCGACGCGCCGGCCACGCTGGGCCGGGGCACGGCCCTGGATCGCTACGTGGTGCTCGAGCCCCTGGGCCAGGGGGGCATGGGCATGGTGTATGCCGCCTATGACTCGGTGCTGGACCGCAAGGTGGCGCTCAAGCTGCTGCCTCCCGGGGACGTGGACGGGGATACCGAGATGACCTCGGGGCGGGCCCGGCTGCTGCGCGAGGCGCAGGCCATGGCCCGGCTCTCCCACCCCAACGTGGTGGCCGTCTACGACGTGCACCAGCACGGCCTCCAGGTCTTCATGGCCATGGAGCTGGTGGAGGGACAGACGCTGCTGCAGTGGCAGCGGCAGCAGAAGCGCGGGTGGAAGGAGATCCTCGCCGCCTTCCTGTCCGCGGGCCGGGGCCTGGCCGCCGCGCACGCCGCGGGGCTCGTCCACCGCGACTTCAAGCCCACCAACGTCCTGGTGGGCAAGGACGGCCGCGTGCGGGTGACGGACTTCGGGCTGGCACGCACGCACAACGCGCCCCCGGAGGAGCCCTCTGAGCCCGAGCCCTCTCCGGGCACGCGGGACACCGGCCCGGTCAAGGCGCACAGCATGCTGGAGCTGGAGCTGACGCAGCGGGGCGCGGTGCTCGGGACGCCGGCGTACATGGCCCCCGAGCAGTTCCGCGGCGCCGCGGCGGACGCGCGCAGCGATCAGTTCTCCTTCGCCGTGTCGCTGTGGGAAGCGCTGTACGGGGAGCGCCCCTTCGAGGGCACCACCACGGGCGAGCGCCGCCAGAACGTGCTGGACGGGCGCATCCGCACGCCCCCCGCCTACTCGGACGTGCCCCCGTGGGTGACGCGGGCCCTGCTGCGGGCCCTCAACACCGCGCCCGCGGCGCGCTACCCGTCGCTGGATGCGCTGCTGGCCCTGCTGGAGCGGGATCCCGCCCAGGTGCGCCGCCGCCGGCTGTCCGCCGCCGCCCTGCTGCTGCTCGTCGTGGGCTCGGGGACACTCGCCTGGTTCTCCTGGCACCAGCGCCAGGCGAGCCTGTGCACCGGCGCCTCGGAGCGGCTGCGCGGCGTCTGGGACGTGCCCCGGCAGAAGGCCGTCGAGAAGGCGTTCCTCGCCACCCAGCGCTCCTATGCCCACGACACGTGGCAGCGGGTGCACGACGCGCTCGACGCGTACACCGCCGCGTGGCGCAACATGCACCAGAGCACGTGCGAGGCCACGCGCCTGCGCGGCGAGCAGTCCGAGGCCGTCCTGTCGCTGCGCATGGCCTGCCTGGACAACCGGCTGCAGGACGTGGCCGCGCTCACCGAGGTCTTCACCGAGGCCGACGCCACGGTGGTGGAGAAGGCCATCTCCGCCACCAGCGCGCTGCGCGGGCTCGAGGGGTGCGCGGACGTGGAGGCGCTCATGGCCGATGTGCCGCCTCCGGAGGATCAAGCCACGCGCCAGTCCGTGGACACCGCGCGCGCCCAGCTCGCCCGCGTCAAGGCGCTCACCGAGGCGGGCAAGTTCAAGCACGCCCAGAAGCTGGCCAAGGACGTGGCCGAGAAGGCGGCGGACTTCCACTACCCTCCCCTGTACGCCGAGGCCCTCTTCATGCAGGGCTGGACGCAGCTCATCGCCGGGGAGAACCAGGGGGTGCCCGCGCTGCTCCAGCGCGCGTTGTGGCTCGCGCACGCCTCCCGGAATGATCGGATCGCGGCGGCCGCCAGCGTGCGGCTGATGGGCTACCACAGCGCGCACGGGCCCCCCGAGGAGGCGCGGCACTGGGAACAGTTCGCCCAGGCGGCGCTCGATCGGCTGGGGGAGAGTGGCGAATTGCGCGCCATCTTCCACAACAACCGGGGACTGGCGCTCTACCAGGAGGGCAACTTCGCCGAGGCCTACGAGGCCTTCGACAAGGCCTTCGCGCTGGCCGAGCACAACCTGGGCGCGGCCAACGCCATGACGCTGCGCTACGCCACCAACTCGGTGGCCGCGCTGGGCAACCTGGACCGCATCGACGAGACCCAACGGGCCTTCGAGATGCTCGTGCACCTGGGCGAGACGAACCTCGGCCCCCTGCACCCCTTCCTCGGCCAACCCCTGTCCAACCTGTCCAACTTCTACGCCTTCCAGGGGCGCTTCGCCGACGCGCGCCGGCTGCTCGACCGGGTGCGGGTCATCGGCCAGCAGGCCTATGGCGCGCGCTCGGAGGAATGGGCCCAGTTCCACATCGCCTACGGAGACCTCGAGGCCGCCGAGGGCCATGACACCGAGGCGCTCGGACACTACGAGGAGGCGGCGCACCTGTTCCGCGAGCTCACGGGCGCCGAGAGCCTGGAGCTGATGCAGGCCCTGGTGAAGGAAGCGGATGCCCGGACGGAGCTCGGACAGCTCGCGCCGGCCCAGCGCACCTACCAACAGGTGCTGGAGCTCACGAAGAAGGACCCGCGCCAGTACGCCCAGGTGCAGACCCAGGCGCTCGCCGGACTCGCGGACCTGAACGACGCGCGCGGCCAGCACGAGCAGGCGCTCCACCTGCGGCAGCAGGCGCTGGAGCTGCGCGAGCGCGACCTGGGCCCCGAGCACATCCACACGGCGCTCATGCGCGTGGCCATCGCCAGCAGCTACCTGGAGCTGGGAGAGCCCGCGCGAGCGCTGGCGCTCTACGACAAGGAGCAGGCCTTCTTCGAGAAGACGTTGAGCGCGGACTCGCCCTCGGGCGTGCTGCCGCTGGCGGGCAAGGGCGAGGCCCTGCAGCAACTGGGCAGGGCCGCCGAGGCCCTTCCGCTGCTCGAGCGCGTGCTGCGCATCATCGAGACCCATCCCATGCGCCCGGCGTACACCGCCGCCGTGCAGGCCGCCCTCGCGCGCTCGCTCTGGGACACCCGGCAGCATCCGGAGCGCGCCTGGAAGCTCGCCATGGCCGCCCACGCCACCTACTCCCGCTCGCCCATCCGCCACGCCAACGAGCTGGCCAGGCTGGAGAAACTGCTGCGGCGACACGCCCCCCGGGAGTCCCCTCCTCCCAGCTCGTTCGCCCAGCCCGGCCCTCGCTGAATCCCCTGGAAACACCCCGGGAGGACGGCGGCCCACCCCGCCCTCCCGGGCTCCTCGCGACTACAGGCCGCGCGGGTCGTAGTACTCGCTCGAGGCCTGGTCGTGGTTGCTCGCTCCGCCCACCGCGAGCACCGTGCCGTCGCGCAGCAGCGTCGCCGTGTGCCGGTAGCGGTCCACGTTCATCCTGGACGTCACCGACCACGTGCCCGTCGCCGGGTCGTAGCGCTCGGAGGCGTACTGGATGCCCAGGAACTGGTGGTAGCCACCGGCCACCAGCACCTCGCCATTGTCGAGCAGCGTGGCCGTGTGCCAGCGGCGCGGCGACTTCATGCCGCCGGTGGGCAGCCACGCGCGCGTGGCCGGGTCATACAGCTCCGCCGAGGCGCTCAGGGCGATGTCGATGCCCGCCCCGCCCACCACCAGCACCCGGCCATTGGGCAGCAGGGTGGCCGAGTGCCAGGCACGGCCCGTGCTCAGGCTCCCCGCGCTCGTCCACGTGCCCGTCGCCGGATCATAGAGTTCGGCGCTGGAGAGCAGCGCGTCATCCTCCACGTTGTCATCCGGCTGCTCGCTGCCTCCCGTCACCAGCACCTTGCCATCGGGCAGCACGGTCATGGTGTGGAAGCCACGCGCCTGGGCGAGGCCGCCCGTGGCGGACCACACGCCCGTGGCCGGGTCATACAGCTCCGCCGAGCTCAGCGCGGGGCCGCGCGACTCCGTGCCGAATCCACCCGCCACGAGCACCCGACCATCGTTGAGCAACACGGCGGCATGGTAGAAGCGCCGCGCGGTGAGCGAGCCGGTGGCCAGCCACCCGCCCGACGCGGGAGCGTAGAGTTCGGCGGAGGGCTTGTTGGTGGAGCCCGAGCCCCCCGCGATGAGCACGCGGCCATCGCGCAGCCGGGTGGCGGTGTGGCCGCGGTGGGCGCTCTGGGTGCTCCCCGTGGGGGACCACGTCTTGGTGAACGGATCATACAGCTCGGCGGTGGAGTTGAAGCCACCGGCCGCCAGCACCCGGCCATCCTCCAGCAGGGTCGCGGTGTGGGACAGGCGTGGCAGCGCCATGCTGCCCGTGGGAATCCACCCGCCCTGGGGAACCTCCTCGCACGCGGGGCTCGGCACCACCGTGATGGTCCGCGTCACCGTGCTGGTGAGGCCCACCGAGTCCGTCGCCGTGTACGTGAGGGGGTAGGTGCCCGGCACCCGGGTGTTGACCGTGCCCGAGCGCGTCACCTGCCGCCCACCCGAGCACTCGTCGTAGGCCATGTAGCCCTGCTCCACGAAGTTCTCGCCACACGGCAAGGTGACGGAGGTGGAGCCGAAAAGGCTGAGCATCGGGCGCCGGGTGTCGACCACCGTCGCGGTGTACGAGCAGGAGAACTCGTTGCGGGACGGATCCCGCGCGGTGTACGTCCGCCGGGTGGTGCCCAGCGGATAGAAGTTGTTGGAGGGGCCGATGACATCGGCGATGCCGCAGTTGTCCTGGGTGGACTGGGGCGGATACACCCCGAAGAGGCCGCCGCTGTAGCACTCGGCCGTGAAGTCCCCCGGGCACTCCATGGTCGGCGGGGTGGTGTCCACGGCGGAGACCGTGGCCGTGCAGCTCGAGCTCAGGCCCGCCGTGTCCGTGCAGGTGAGCGACACGTGCGTGGTGCCCGGGCCGAAGCTCACGAGGCTCTGCGTGCACTCCTTCAGGTTGCCATCCGGATCATACGAGCCCGAGTCCACCGAGCCGCTCGCGCCGCAGGTGGGGCCCACCGCCAGCGTCAGGTCCCTGCACTGCGCCACCGGAGCACGGTTGGCGGGAGTGACGGAACGGCACGAGGCGCTGCAGGTGCCCGAGCCGTTGGCGGCCCCCGTGTCACACTGCTCGCCCGGATCCACCACGCCATCGCCACACCAGTGCGTGCGGCACACCGACGAGCACGGCGTGCCCGGCATGCCATTGCGCTCGCCCGTGTCGCACTGCTCGGGGTACTGCACCACCCCGTCCCCGCAGCGCACCGGCGCCGCTCCGCGCACCAGCACGTACGGCACGCCACGCGAGCCATCCGCGAAGTCCCGGGAGCCCGGCCAACGAGCCCGGAAGGGCTCATCCCGCGCGATGACGAGGGGGGTGAAGTTCGCCTCGGGATAGGAGACGAACGCCTCGTGCACCGAGCAGCCCCAGTTGGACAGCACGCCGTCCGTCAGACCATTGAGGGCCTCGTGCGAGGCGACGATGTGCGCGTCGTTGTAGCAACCCACGCCCGTCACCACGAAGGAGCCGAAGGGATCGAGCACCGGGACCGGGACGGGGACGATGGGCAGCGGGTCCGGCGTCTTGGGCGGCTCCACGTGGTAGTAGCAGCTCAGGCTGATGTACATGCCCGTCTTGCCCGGCTGGGCGGCGGCGAACTTCACGGCGTTGAGGGTGACCTGATCGTCCGCCTTGCCGTGGTAGACGGGATCCGTTCCCACGATGATGACGTTGCCGTCGACCACCGGGCCCCAGAGGTGCTTGGTGCTCTCGGCGGCCGCCATGCGGCCCACATCCGTCTTGCAGGAAGGGTCTCCCAGGATGATGGCGCGGTAGGAGGCGAAGTCCGCGGAGCCCAGGGACATCCAGCGCGCCCGGTCGAAGACATCCACCTGATAGCCCAGCGCCCGGGCCTTCCGCTCCTCGATGCTGTCGCCCGCCCGGAGGATCTCCACCGTGTCGCGCAGGATGAGCACCTTGTCGCCGCTGACCAGGCCCTGGGGCCGGGTGCTCGCTCGCGGGGAGACCGCGCCCGGCTCGGACGCGGGCGGCTCGCCGTCCAGTTCCGACAGGGACTCGCCACCACAGGCCGCGAACACCAGCACGCACGCGGCCATCCACGCGCGCATCGGGATGCCGCGACACCTCTCCAGGTGAAGCTCGGATTGCATTGATAGAACTCCGTCTCGAAGCGTCGCGCACGAGGCCACCCGCCGCCTGGCGGCAATCGCGCTCGTCACGCCCGCTGTGCCCCGACGGAGAGGGCACGCGGTTATTCATTCAACGCGCGCGAAACCCGCGAGCGGGGCCCGTCAGGCCAGGGGGGCCCGGACCGAGCGCAGGGCGTCGATCAGCTCACGCGCCGAGGCCGGATGGCCCTGCCCCTGCGGGGTGAAGAAGATGCCCACCGGCATCCCCTCCTGCTCCAGTTGGGGCAGCACGCTCTCGAGCAGATCCTGCAACGGGATGGCGCGCGGCTTGAAGCCGGACCACAACCGCGTGGCACACAGCTCGGCGAACTCGGGTGCCGGCCAGAGGGGCAGCACGTCCCGCCCGGCGTCGTCGAGCGCGAGTGCCCATCCCTCCCCATCCAGGCCCCACACCTCTCCCGACTCCGTCACGCGCTGAAGGAAGTACGCGTAGCGCCGTGCGGCGGGCAACCGCAGCACGGCTTCGATTCGTTCCTGATTCTGCTCACGTTCCATCCGAACTCCCCGTGATCGAAGGATTTGCAACGGGTCCGACATGCGCCGTTTCCTGCCGGGCCCGCTCCAGGAGCGAGACGCCCTCCTCGGCACAGCCCCACGACAGTGTCACACCCGACCCCCCATGCCCGTAATCATGGAGGACGAGGCGTCCCCCGTGGCGCTCCACCTCGAGGCGCACCGAGGGCCGCCCGGGCCGCAACCCCACCCGGTGCCCGAGCACGTGCAGGCGGGTACCCGTGGGCAACAGCCGCGCCGCGCGCTCGAGGATCGCCTCGGCCTGGGCGGGCTCGGGCTCCAGCGAGGCGCGTCCCTCCTCGGCCGTTCCTCCGAGGATGCACTCCTCCCCACGGGGAATGACGTAGGTCATCCCCCGGGTCTCGTCTTCATCGAGCAGGAAGCGCGGCTCGCCGAGCGGCGCCACGCGCACCACCTGGCCCCGGATGGGGACAAGCGACGTGTCCCCCACCAGCGAGCGCGAGCCCAGACCGGTGCAGTTGACCACCTGGTCGGACTCGGCCCACGCCTCCTCCAGGGAGCGCACCTCGCGCTGGACGACACGCCCCCCCAGGCCCCGGAAGCGCTCCATCAGATAGGGGAGGTAGCGCGACATGTCGATGACGGGCACCTCGAAGACGAAGCCATCCGCGTACCCCGGACGCAGCTCCTCCGGGGTGGCGTGGCGGAAGCGCGACACACAGGGGCGCCACCACGGATCGGCCGCCGGCTCACGCCGCAGCTCGAGCCCGGGGATACAGCGCACGCCCGTGCCCGGCTGCCTGGCCAGCTCGCTCAGCACCTCGAAGGTGCGGGCCCCCCAGCGAGTGACGCGCTCCTGGGGAAACGCGCGGTAGGGATACCAGATGGCCGCCGCGACATCCGACGTGGTGTTGGGCGAAAGCTCACGCGCCCAGAGGTCCACCAGGTACCCGGCTTCCAGCAGCCGGACACCACAGGACAGCCCGGAGACTCCACCACCAAGGACGATGACACGCATGGGAGGCACAGGAGAAAGCCATCCCCGTTCTATCGCGGTGGGGCTGGGGAGGCGAAGACCCCCCCTCCCGTCCCAAGTTGGAAAATACGGAAGTTGGGCGTCCCGGAAGGCTGGGGCACAATGGCCCCCCATGGAGCAGCAGGCCCTCGCGCTGGATGTGCGGCAACTGGAGAAGTTGAGTGTGCTGCAGGACGAGGACGCCCCCAATCTGGTGGCGGAAATGGCCCAGGGCTACCTCGCCCGTACCCCCGCCAGGCTCTCGCGGCTGCGCGAGTTGCTGGCGGCGGGCAATGCCGGGCTGCTCGCGAACGAGGCCCACGGCCTGGCCACGGCCAGCGGGATGTTCGGCATGATGCGGGTGCGCCAGCATTGCAAGGCGCTGGAGAACCTCGCGCGAGGCCCCAGCCTGGAGGGCGCGGAGGGGCTTGTCACCCAGGTGGAGCAGGCCTACGCCGAGGCCCGGCCCCTCCTCATGGTCGAGCTGAAGCTGCGCGACTGAGCGCCCGCCGTCGACTTCGACACACGGCGTCGTGGGTCCATGTGGGCACGGTCCAGCGCCAACGTGCTCTACTGGCGTTCCACCCCAGCAGGAGAACGCCGCAAGCATGCAGCAAACCCCCCAATCGCGAGAACTCGAGGTCCTGGCCGCGGCACGCTGGCGCGTGGCCGCCGTCCTCACCACGGCCACGCTCGTGTCCTATTTCGGCTTCATCCTGCTCGTGGCCTACAACAAGCCGCTGATGGGCCAGCAGCTCGTGCCGGGACTGTCGGTGGGCATCCTCCTGGGAGCGCTCGTCATCATCGCCGCGTGGACCTTCACGGGCGCCTACGTCTGGTGGGCCAACGGCCGCTACGACAAGACCATCCGCCAACTGCGCCGCTGACCGAGGACCCCTTCCGCCATGAATCAGGCAACGACAACGATTGGCCAGGCGAATACCACCGCCATCATCTTCTTCCTCGCCTTCGTGAGCCTCACGCTGGGCATCACCTACTGGGCGGCGCGCCGCACCAAGACGACCTCGGAGTTCTTCGCCGCGGGTGGCGGAGTGAGCGCCGTGCAGAACGGCTTCGCGCTCGCCGGTGACTTCATGAGCGCCGCGAGCTTCCTGGGCATCGCGGGGCTGGTGGCCCTCTCGGGCTTCGATGGCCTCATCTACTCGGTGGGCTGGCTGGTGGGCTGGCCGGTGATGACGTTCCTCATCGCCGAGCCCCTGCGCAACCTGGGCAAGTACACCTTCGCGGACGTGGTGGCCTACCGGCTCAAGCAGACGCCGGTGCGCCTGGCGGCCGCGGTGGGCACGCTCACCGTGGTGAGCTTCTACCTCATCGCGCAGATGGTGGGCGCCGGCAACCTCATCCGGATGATGTTCGGCCTGTCCTACGAGACCGCCGTGCTCATCGTCGGCGGGGTGATGATCCTCTACGTGCTCTTCGGCGGGATGATCGCCACCACGTGGGTGCAGATCGTCAAGGCGGTGCTCTTGCTCGCGGGTGCGAGCGCGCTCGCGTTGATGGTGCTCGCGCGCTTCTCCTACAACCCGCTGCTGCTCTTCCAGGAGGCGGTGAAGCAGTACGGGCCGGAGACGCTGGCGCCGGGCAAGCTCGTGTCCAACCCGCTGGAGACGGTGTCGCTGGGACTGGCGTTGATGTTCGGCACGGCGGGCCTGCCCCACATCCTCATGCGCTTCTACACGGTGCCCGACGCGAAGGCGGCGCGCGGCTCGGTGTTCTACGCGACGGGGCTCATCGGCTACTTCTACCTGGTGACGTTCATCCTCGGCTTCGGCGCCTCGGTGATCGTGGGCCGGAGCACCATCACCCAGGTGGACAAGGGCGGCAACATGGCCGCGACGCTCCTGGCCGAGGCCGTGGGTGGCACGCCGTTCCTCGGCTTCATCTCCGCGGTGGCCTTCGCCACCATCCTCGCGGTGGTGGCGGGGCTCACGCTGTCGGGCGCGGCGGCGCTGTCGCATGACCTGTGGACGCACGTGGTGCGCAAGGGCCAGTCGCCCGAGCACGAGCAGTTGCGCGTGGCGCGCATCGCGAGCCTCGGGCTGGGCATGCTCGCCATCGTGCTGGGCCTGCTGTTCAAGGGGCAGAACGTGGCGTTCATGGTGGGCCTGGCGTTCGCCATCGCCGCGAGCGCCAACTTCCCCGCGCTGCTGCTGTCCATGGCGTGGAAGAACTTCACCACGCGCGGCGCGGTGGCGAGCATGCTGACGGGCTCGGTGAGCGCGGTGCTCCTCATCTTCCTGTCGCCCACGGTGCAGGTGGAGATGCTCGGCCGGCCCGAGGCCCTCTTCCCGCTGAAGAACCCGGGCCTGGTGACCATGCCCCTGGCCTTCCTGGTGGGCTGGGTGGTGTCGATTCTGTCGCCCGAGCCCGAGGCGGCCCAGCGCTTCGCCGAGGTGCGCCACCGCATGCACATGGGCAAGGAGGAGGACACCGTGGCCCCCGCGGCCCCGGCGGCGCCCGTGGTCCCCGCGACGCCCCACAACTGACGGGAGGAGGTGAGCCCTCCAGCAGAGAGGAGTTCCTCCTGGAGGGCTGTTTCCCAAAGCCCCCGTGGCTGGTCGCGGCGATCTGGGGCTTCAACTTCGTCGTCATAAGGAGGGCTGCCTCGCTGGTCATCCAGTCCCTCAGCAAGGGGTGACCGGGAAGCCGTTCGCCCCAGGCTCTCTTTCGGAGCACACTGGGGCCATGGCCATCGAGACACTCTCTTCGAAAGAGGTCTACCGGAACCGCTGGATGACCGTGCGCGAGGACGCCATCCGCAGACAGGACGGCACGAGCGGCATCTACGGTGTCGTCCACAAGCCGGACTTCACGCTCGTCATCCCCTACGAGAACGGCGCGTTCCACCTGGTGGAGCAGTACCGCTACCCCGTGAAGGGACGCTACCTGGAGTTCCCCCAGGGCTCCTGGGAGGAGCAGGCGGATGCGCCACCCGAGACCGTCGCCGCGGGCGAGCTCCAAGAGGAGACCGGGCTGGTCGCCGGACGCATGACGTACCTCGGGCACATCTTCAACGCCCCCGGATACTCGACGCAGGGCATGCACGTCTTCCTCGCCGAGGAGCTGTCCCCGGGCCCCCAGCGCCTGTCCGCCGAGGAGGGCGACCTCGTGGTCACCCGGGTCACCGTCGAGGAGTTCGAGGCGCTCGTCCTCGAGGGCCGCATCAAGGATGCATCCAGCATCTCGGCCTATGGCCTGCTGCGCATGAAGAAACGCCTGCCGTAACCCACCCCATCACTTCGCCAGGGCGCGCTCCCACGGTGGGTTGTCGCCGAAGCGTTCCGCGAGGAAGTCGACGAACGCGCGCACGCGCGGCGGCACCATGCGCCGCTGTGGCATGACCGCGTGGATGCCCGTCTCCGGAAGCGTGTAGCCCGGGAGCACCACCCGCAGCCGTCCCGCGCGCAGGTCGTCCGCGATGTGCCAGATGGAATGAATGGCGATGCCCTCGCCGGCGACGGCGGCATCACGCAGCAGCTCGCCGAAGTTGCTCTCCAGGCGTCCACGTACGCGCACGTCGACGCCACGGCCCGTGGCATCGAGCAGATGCCAGGTGTCCTGCCGTCCCTTCGCGCCGAACAGCAAGAGACAATCATGTGCCGCCAGATCGTCGGGCGAGCGCGGAGTACCGCGACGGCGAAGATAGGCAGGCGAGGCACATAGCACGCGCCGGTTGTTCGCGATGCGGCGCGCGACGAGGCTGGAGTCGCCGAGCGCGCCGATGCGAATCGCGAGATCAAAGCCCTCGCTCACCAGGTCCACGAACTGGTCGCTCAAGTGCACGCTCAGCCGCACCCGTGGATGCCGCGCCATGAACGCGGGCAGTAATGGCGAGACATGCATGCGCCCGAACGAGGCCGACGTCGCCACGCGCAACGTGCCCGCGACTTCCGCACCCGAGCGGCGCAGGCTGTCTCCCAAGGCTTCGAGGTCCTCGACCAACGGGCGCCCCTGCTCGGCGAGCAGCGCTCCTTCCAGCGTGGGATGCAGGCGGCGGGTCGTGCGATGCAGCAGGCGCACACCCAGGTCTCGCTCCAGGCGCTTCAAACGCAGGCTGGCCACCGCGACCGAGAGGTCGAGGCTCCTGGCGGCGGCACTGATCGAGCCCAGGTCGAGCACGCGCAGGAAGAGGTGGATGTCAGCGACGCGATCCATTCTCAAGATTCTATTGAGACTGAATCAAGATAGCGGCGGTTTTTGAAAAATATCCGCTTGCCTAGCTTCTCCGCATGACTCCCGCTCCATCCCCCACACGCCTGCCCCTGACGCTCTACGCCCTCACCGTCGGCGCATTCGGAATCGGCACGACGGAATTCGTGATCATGGGTCTCCTCCAGCAGGTCGCCGACGACCTGCACGTCGGCATCGCCACCGCTGGCCTGCTGATCTCGGGCTACGCGCTCGGGGTCTTCGTCGGCGCACCGCTGCTCACGCTCGCGACCGGCCGCATGCCGCGCAAGGCCGTGCTGGTCGCGCTGATGGGGGTGTTCACGCTCGGCAACCTCGCCTGCGCGCTGGCACCCGACTACACGCTGCTGATGATCGCACGCGTCGTCACGTCGCTGGCGCATGGCACCTTCTTCGGCGTGGGCTCCGTCGTGGCGACCAGCATGGTGGCGCCGGAACGCAAGGCCTCGGCGATCTCGATCATGTTCACCGGGCTGACCGTCGCGACGCTGCTGGGCGTGCCCACCGGCGCGCGGCTCGGGCTGGACTTCGGCTGGCGCGCGACATTCTGGGCCGTCACGGCGATCGGCCTCGTCGCCACCGGGGTGATCGCCTTGCTGGTGCCGCACACTCGCAACGACGATGCCACGCCCACGTCTCGCGCGATACTGAGCGCGATCGCGCGTCCGCAGGTGGTGCTCGGGCTCGTGATGACGGTGCTCGGCTTCGCTGGCGTGTTCGCGGTGTTCACCTATATCCAGCCCTTGCTCACGCGGATCTCCGGATTCACGCAAGGCGCGGTGTCGCCCATCCTGCTCGTGTTCGGCGGCGGCATGATCCTCGGCAACCTGCTCGGCGGACGCCTGGCCGACCATCGCCTGATGCCCGCGGTGTTCGGCACCCTGGCGGCGCTCGCGGGGGTGCTGTTCGCGATGACGTTCGCGCTGCGCGTCCCGATCGCCGCGATCGCCTTCGTTGGCGTGTTCGGTGCCGCGGCCTTCGCGACGGTGGCACCCCTGCAGATGCGCGTGCTGCGGAAGGCCGAGGGCGCGGGCCAGAGCCTGGCCTCGAGCCTCAACATCGCCGCGTTCAATCTCGGCAACGCGGTCGGCGCGTGGATGGGCGGCGTGGTGATCGACCATGGCCCCGGGCTCGGCGCGGTGACCTGGACGGCCGCGTTGTTGCCCCTCGCGGGCCTCGTGGTGGCGGCCTGGAGCCATGCGCTCGATGCGCGCGAAGGCGGCGCCGCGCTTCATGCCACGCCCCTGTCCACCACACCTGGCCGGGCGAACTGATCTTCTCCCACATCCCCATCATCGGAGGCATTCATGGAGTACCGCTTTCTCGGCGCGTCTGGCTTGAAGGTCCCGGCGCTCGGTTTCGGCGTCGGCACGTTCGGCGGCAAGGGCCCGTTGTTCAGCGCGTGGGGCAACACCGATGTCGCGCAGGCCACCCGCCTCATCGACATCTGCCTCGACGTCGGCGTGAACCTCTTCGACACCGCGGACGTCTATTCCGATGGCGCCTCCGAGTCGATCCTCGGCGCGGCGCTCAAGGGACGGCGCGACCGGGTGCTGCTGTCCACGAAAGTGTCACTGCGCGCGGGCGAGGCGCCCAATGACGTGGGTTCATCCCGGCACCATCTCATCGGCGCGGTCGACAAGGCCTTGCGGCGCCTGGGCACCGACTACATCGACCTGCTGCAACTGCACGCCTTCGATGCGATGACCCCGGTCGAGGAAACGCTGTCGACCCTGGATGGCCTCGTGCGCGCGGGCAAGCTGCGCTACCTCGGTGCGTCGAACTTCTCCGGATGGCAGCTCATGAAGTCGCTCGCGGTCGCCGATCGTCGCGGCTACTCGCGCTATGTCGCCAACCAGGCGTACTACTCGCTGATCGGACGTGACTACGAATGGGAACTGATGCCGCTCGGCATCGACCAGGGAATTGGCGCGGTGGTGTGGAGCCCGCTCGGTTGGGGACGGCTCACCGGGAAGATCCGCCGGGGCCAGCCCCCGCCCGAGGGCAGCCGGCTGCACGACACCGCCAGCTTCGCGCCTCCGGTCGACGAAGAGCGTCTGTATCGCGTCGTCGACGCGCTCGATGCGGTCGCGAAGGAGACGGGCAAGAGCGTGCCGCAGATCGCGTTGAACTGGTTGCTGCGGCGTCCCACCGTCTCCACGGTCCTCATCGGTGCGCGCAACGAGGAACAACTGCGCCAGAACCTCGGGGCGATCGGCTGGACCCTGACGCCCGAACAGCTCGCCCGGCTCGATGCCGCCAGCGCCGTCACCCCGCCCTACCCCTACTATCCTTATTGGAACGGGCAGTTCGCCGAGCGCGGCCCCATTCCCATCTGACGGCCCATGACCCTCCAGGCGGGCGAGGGAGCCCCACCTCCAGTGCTCCTTCCCGGCGCGCGGGCGCTACACAGCCCCCGCGGGGCTGTCTACCCTGACATGCAGGGCAAGGGGAGTCGAACCATGGGCGTCCGTACCGAGCATGACGCGCTGGAGCTCATCCACCAGCGGAGGGTCATCACCGAGGTTCCCGCCATGGGAACCACCTCGCTCGTCGAGGCCGTGGCCGGAGGCCCGGTGAGCGGGAGCTGGCGCGCGCACGCCAAGGGCCGGTTGATGTACCGGCTGGGCCGCATCTTGAGGGCCTCGCACGACGTGCTCTCCGTGCGGCTCGTCGAGGGCAAGGTGGCCTTCGTGGACACCTCGCTGTGGCCCGCGGTGTACCGCGTGGCCATGGAGCCCTCGCGCCGCCGCCGCTCATTGGAGGGCCTGTCCCCCCAGGCCCGCGCCCTGCTCACCGCCGTGGAGCGCGACCGGGAGGTGCGTCTGGACAAGGAAGGCGAGTGGACCAAGGCCCGCGAGGCCCTGGAGGAGCGGTTGCTCGTGCACGCCTCCGAGGCCCAGGAGCCCGATGGACACTACGTCGTCGTCCTGCGCTCCTGGCGCGACTGGGTGTCGCCCACCATCGAGCACGCCGCGAAAACCCTCTCCTACGAGGACGCCCTCGAGCGGCTGCGAGAGCACTGCGGCGGAGCCCCCGCGGGACTCGGCTCCTGGGTGCCCTGATGTCCTAGAACATGTCGGGCATCGCCGGAGGCGTTCCGGAGAAGAGCGCCTCGGCTGTACGCAGGGTGGTGTCATCGGCCTCCAGGACTCCGGCGAGCTGGAGCGCGGCGGGTGACAGGAAACCGCCGTAGAGCGCGGCGAGCGCCCGGACATGCAGCTTCATGTCCCCCTCGCCGCCGGGACGCACCTGGGCCTCGCCCTCCTCCACCTCCAGGACGAAGCGGCCCTGGTTCTCCGGGAAGAGGTCGTCCACCACCTCCAGGTGCAGCGCCCCCGAGAGCCCGGGAGGGTAGCCCCGGGCCTGGAGCGCGCCGGGCACATCCAGCACGCGCAGCATCCAGTAGTCGCCCAGCTTCACCTGGTAGGACTGCTCGCGCAGCAGGAAGAGGAGCGGATGGACCGGCCCCCCTCGCCAGATGACCTCGGCGGCCAGGGAGCGATGGTCTCCGAGGAAGCTCAACAGCCGGCGCCCCGCGGCTGGAGTGAGCGCCACGAAGTCGGTGAGGCGCAGCTCCTGCTTGTGGCCAAAGGCCGAGAGGTTGTGGCGCGACAGGAACAGGTAGCCCTCCACGCCGGAGGCTCCTTCCACCAGGTAGCCATAGGCGTTCTGCCCGCGGGGCTGCCGGACGCGGTTCCAGATGTACGGGCCGCGATCGAGCCACCCCATCTGCTTTCGCGCATGACGCAGGTAGACGTCGTGGAGGGCGGGCATGTCGGCCGCATCCACCGGCCGCAGCGCGAGCGTCCGCTCCTGGAAGTCGACTCCGGACAGTTGCAGGCGGTGCTCGAAGCACGCTCCCGCCTGCTCGAAGCCCACGCGCCGGTAGAGCGGTTGGGTGGACGGGTAGAGACCCGCGAGGACATGGCCCTCGGCGCGCAGCTCCCGGAGGACCTGGCTCATGAGGCGGACCCCCGTGCCCTGCCCCCGGCGGGCGGGCGCCACCCCCACCCCCGCGATGCCGCCCAGCGACACCCGGCGCCCCCCCCACCACTGCCCCATGGGGATGAGGGCGGCCGTGGCGGCCACCGCCCCCCCTTCCCTCAGCAGCCTCAGCCTGGCCCCCCCCTCCTCCACCCGGCGCAGCCAGCCGAGCGTGAATTCCGAGGTCATGGCGAACGCCTGGGACAGAATGTCGTCCGCCGAGGCCAGTTCCCGCTCATCCCGCGGGGCTCCGAAGTCCACTACGGCCGCTTCCATGAAGGTCTCCTGGGTGTCGTGAAGGGGGGTGCAGCCTAGAACACACGCCCCCCGCCCGCCCTCCTGACGAGCGGACGCCGTGCTGGACAAGCCACCCCCCATGGTTAAAGGGAAGGACGTTCGCGTCCCGTTCACCGGACGCCCTCGGAGGAACCCCATGTCCGTCGACTCCCAGCGGGAGACCCACCACTTCCAGGCGGAGATCAACCAGCTCCTCAACCTGGTCATCAATTCGCTCTACAGCCACAAGGAGATCTTCCTGCGCGAGCTGGTGTCGAACGCCTCGGACGCGCTCGACAAGCTGCGCTTCCGCTCGGTCACCGAGCCGGAGCTGCTCGGAGGAGAGTCCGCGCTCGAAATCCACATCATCCCGGACGCGGACAAGGGCACGCTGACGCTGGAGGACACCGGCATCGGCATGACGCATGACGAGCTGGTGAAGAACCTGGGCACCATCGCCCACTCCGGCTCGCGCGAGTTCCTGGACATGGTGGCCCAGCGCGGCCAGAAGGACGTCAACCTCATCGGCCAGTTCGGCGTGGGCTTCTACAGCGCCTACCTCGTGGCCGACCGCGTCGAGGTGGTCAGCCGAGCCGCGGGGCAGACCCAGGCCTGGCGCTGGACGTCGGATGCCAAGGGCTCCTTCACCGTGGAGCCCGCCGAGCGCTCCACCCGCGGCACCTCCATCACCCTGCACCTCAAGGAGGAGCAGAAGGAGTTCCTCGGCGAGTGGCGGCTGCGCGAGCTCATCAAGCAGTACTCGGACTACGTGAGCCACCCCATCCACCTGGAGGTGAAGAAGACCACCGGCGAGGGCGCGGACGCCAAGACCGAGACGAAGCGCGAGGTGGTCAAC
Source organism: Cystobacter fuscus DSM 2262 (assembly GCF_000335475.2). Taxonomy (NCBI): domain Bacteria; kingdom Pseudomonadati; phylum Myxococcota; class Myxococcia; order Myxococcales; family Archangiaceae; genus Cystobacter; species Cystobacter fuscus. The sequence goes on from NZ_ANAH02000021.1 coordinate 90,934, forward strand.
AAGGCGAGCGCCCTGTGGCAGCGCGCCAAGAGCGAGATCACCGACGAGCAGTACCAGGAGTTCTACAAGCACCTGTCGCACGACTGGGAGGCGCCGCTCGCGTGGACGCACTTCCGTACCGAGGGCAACCAGGTCTTCACCGGCCTGCTCTTCGTGCCCAAGCACCCGCCGTTCGACCTGAACAGCCAGGAGCAGCGCGGGGTGCGGCTGTTCGTCAAGCGCGTGCTCATCATGGACCGCTGCGAGGAGATGCTGCCGCAGTGGCTGCGCTTCGTGCGTGGCGTGGTGGACTCGGATGATCTGCCGCTCAACGTGTCGCGCGAGCTGCTCCAGGACTCGGCCGTGGTGCAGGGCATCCGCAAGCACGTCACCAAGAAGACGCTGGACATGCTGGAGAAGCTCGCCAAGGACAAGCCCGAGGACTACCGCACGTTCTGGCAGGCCTTCGGCCCCGTGCTCAAGGAAGGGCTCGCGGTGGACCAGGAGTACCGCGAGAAGATCGGCTCGCTCCTGCGCTACGAGAGCTCGCGCGAGGAGGGCCTCACCTCGCTCGCCGACTACGTGTCGCGGATGAAGGAGGGCCAGGAGGCCATCTATTACGTCTTCGGCGAGACGCGGAAGGCCGTGGTGGACTCGCCGCACCTCGAGGCGCTCAAGAAGCGCGGCTACGAGGTGCTGTACATGACGGACCCGGTGGACGAGTGGGCCAGTCAGGGCCTCAAGGACTTCCAGGGCAAACCCCTGGTGTCGGCGATGCACGCGGACCTCAAGCTCAAGGAGACGGACGAGGAGAAGCGCGAGAAGGAGGAGCGCGCCAAGGGCCTGGGGCCGCTCGCCGAGAAGATGAAGGAGGTGCTCAAGGAGCAGGTGCGCGAGGTGCGCGCGTCGGACCGCCTCACCGACTCGCCCTGCTGCCTGGTGGTGCCCGAGGGCGGCTCGCACGCGTTCGTGGAGCGGCTCTTGCGCGAGCGCGGCCGGAGCGTGCCGCGCGCCAAGCGCATCCTGGAGGTCAATCCCCAGCACCCCATCATCCAGCACCTGAGCGCCCTGCAGCAGAAGGAGCCCGGCTCGGAGCAGCTCAAGGAGTGGGTGGAGATGCTCTACGATCAGGCGCTGCTCACCGAGGGCAGCAGCGTGGAGGATCCCAACCGCTTCGCCCGGCGCATGACGGCGCTGATGACCCAGTTGGCGCAGGGCGGCACCCCTTCCGCTCCCCCCGAGGGCAACCACGCGGCGGCGCCCACCACGAGCACCCAGGCGACGCCCACCGCGAGCGCCTGAGCCTCCACCCGTAGTAAAAGGGGGCACACCGAGATGCCTCGTGCCCCCTCCGCGCCGCCTCCCGTCCTCGACGAGGAGGCGCTCGTCCACCAGTTCCCCGGAATCGACCGGCGCGCGCTGGGCGCCTTCTACACGCCGGCGCCCCTGGTGGAGCGCACCCTGGCCCTCGCCCTCGCGCACGCGGGGGACGGGCCGCTCGCGGTGGTGGACCCGGCCTGTGGCGCGGGGGCATTCCTCTCGGCCGCGGCGCGGGCCCGGCCCGAGGCCCATCTGGCTGGCCTGGAGCTGTCCCCCGACGTGGCCCGAGCCTGTCAGGCGCGCCTGCCGCTCGTGGACATCCAGCAGGGAGATGCGCTGCGCGGGGGGCTCGAGCCGCTGCTCTCCCGCGTGCCGTCCACCCACCGCGAGCTGTGGCTCGGCAATCCGCCCTACAACGGCACGTCGGCGCTGCTGAAGGACCGGGCCGCGTATGAGCGCCTGCGGGCCCTGCTGCCGCTCTCGCTGCCACCGGGCACGAGCCTGCGCGACGACTTCGCCTTCTTCCTGCTGCTCGCGGCGCACCGGCTCGCCTCACGCCCCGGGGTGCTGGCCTTCATCACCCCCACGAGCCTCCTGGACGCCTTCCTCTACGCGCCCCTGCGCGCCACGCTGCTGCGCACGCTGTGCCTGCGCGAGGTGGTGGAACTGGGCCCGGGTGCCTTCGTGGGCACGCAGGTGCGCACCTGCATCACCGTGTGGACCTCGCCTCCCGAGCCGCGCGTCCCGGCCCTCTACACGCCATTCACCGCCATGGGTCCGGCACGCGCGCAGACCTTCGTGCCCGAGGCGCCCGAGTGGCGCTTGCAGCCCACGCCCGCCGAGGCCACCGAGCTGGACGCACGTTGGCGCGCCGAGGGCGAGCCGCTCACCACGCTCGTGCCGGTGAGCCTGCCTGGCGTGAAGACGCGCTTCGATGAACTGCTGGTGGACGAGGACGCGAGCAGGCTGCTCGCGCGGCTCGAGGACTTCGCGCGCACGCCCCTGGAGGAGCTCGCGGCGTTCGCCCGGGCATGGAACATCCCCGAGTCCCTGCTGCCCAAGCTGCGCGCGCTGAAGGAAGGCCCTGCCTTCACGGTGGAGGCCGCGTGTGTCCGGCCATTCTTCCGCTACGCGGGAGCACGGCATCGGGGACAGGTGCCCGCGGAGGCGCGTGCCTTCTGCTACCTCGATCGGCGATTGATTCCTCGTGGCGACCACCGGCTGCGGGGGCCGTGGGATCCGCACCGGGGCGAGGTGAAGCTGCTCTTCAACGTCCGCGAGCTGCCCCTGTCCGCCGCGCTCCTGGAGGAAGAGGGCTGCGTGCATGACCACCGGCATGCCCGCTTCGCGCCCCTGTTCGTCCCCCAGCGGCTCCGGGACGAGGGGCTCGGGCTCACCCGGATCGTGCGATCCACCGAGGAACTGGGTCCCCTCGTGCCCAATCTCTCACCTCGAGGACTGGCCTGGGCGGAGCGATGCGGAGGGCCGCTCGCCGCCTTTCAGGCACTCGTGCGCTTCCTCAACGGACCCGAGGTGCAGGGCTGCTGGGCGCCTGTCCATGGCGCCTCGCGCGTGGTCCCGGTGCCTTTGGATCGGACATGAAGTCGAATGGGCTTGCTCCGGTTACGTGGTTCTCTCGCAGTTTGTGTACATCCCACGCGCATTCGGCTGGCCACACAAGAGAAGCTCGCCTGCCCGCAGCTGGTGAAGCACATATAGTGTGGGAGAGCCGGGGCAGGCTCAGTATGCAGCCAGCATGTCCAACCGCATCGCCCGTTGTGCTGCATCGGATGCTCGGTTTGCCGGTGCTGCTGGAGAGGTGCCTGCCTACCCAAGTTCAACACCCTCTCAGTCCGTCGGATTCAGCGCTGAAGCCGTCCTCAGCGCCTGCTTCTCTCGATCGATCAGTTGAAGGACGAGGTAGTCTTGGAGTTCCTGCGAGTTCATGGGCGTCGGGCCCGCTGGGTCGACGCTCGAGCCGCCGAAGTACCGAGCGGCGCGCAGAAGTAGGCTAAGCTTATCCAAGCTCGCTGTGATGGCGCCGTCAGCGAAGACGGCCCGAGCGTAGTCGAGGTAGTGCTGCTCCGCTTGTTCGGCCAACGTCTCCTCAAGCGCCTGCTCGTAGGTGATCTCGGGAGAGCCGTCGACCAGTCGCCGGGTCTTATTGTCCTTCAAGAAGCTCGCGAGGGCCGAGCCCAGGTGCGGGAGCGCCGCAATCAGTTGGTCATCGGCGCCCGGGCAGCTCGACCGGATGGGTAGGGGATAGAGTTGGCGGAACGGCATTAGAATCGCCGCCTTGTTCGAGGCTTTCCGATTGTCGAACGGCAAGAAGCACTTGTTGAGCTGATCGTTGGTGTAGGCCACCGTCTCGCTGAAGCTCGCGGTGGGCGCCCGGTAGGCGGCGAGGTTCAGGCTCGCCACGAATCGGATCGAGTGCACCTGCTCGGTGTGGACGAAAAGCTCATGGTGGATGTGCCCATGGTGGCACTTCTCCCAGTCGGACCTAGCGTACTCGGGGTAGGGGCTGTAGTGGGCGCCGAAGTACTGCGGCGCCACGAAGCAGAAGCTGTTCTGAAAGGGCGGCCACGTGTTGTAGACCATGCCCAGCTCTTGGAGACGAGAGTTGACCGTGCCCATTCCCTCGTTTGTGTTGCCGATGCCAATGTTATCGTTCGTCCGCGCCGTGCTCGGCTCGTAGCAGATCGAGAACCCTGATTTGCTTATGCTGGTGAGGGCGACAAGGCTCGCCGGCACGGTTTCCGCCAAGCGCTTGCGGGAGACCGCGATCTGCGGGTAGCCAGACTGTGCGTTGCACGGCGAGACCCAGGCGTGCCCGCCAAGCCGCTTGGGGAAGATCGCCCGCGAGATCGGGTCCTTGGATGAGGCCGCCGCAGCGTAGTTCGCGAGCTTCTCGCGCATGTGGGCATTCCGCCCAAGGAAGGCAACCGGCGCATCGGCGGTATCGAGCCAGCCGATGTTGTCGGACTGCCCGCTGTAGAGATTGTAGAGGTGGCTCCCACCGGTAAAGGAGGCCGCCATCTTGCTCATGGCGAACGGCTCGTTCAGGACCGCAACCTCGCGCTGGTTGATCTCGTCGGCCGCAGTGACGATCTTGCCCGACGCATAGGATGCGGCCTTTTTGTCGACAGCGGCCAGCACCGCGTCGAGTTCCTGGCTGTAGAGCCCGTTGAGCTTCGCCACGAATGCGGGCGACGATAGCGCGGCGATCAACTGCTTGTTGCCTTCCTCGAAGCTGGTGATGCGGGCCTCGACGTTCCGTGCCGCGTCCTTGGTGCGCAGCTCAGGGTTGTAGGCCACGAGGAGGCGGAAGCGGCGGGCGATCATATCGAGCGTCGGGCGGTGCGCCGGCGTCACCGAGAGCGGTGCGTCGGCGAGGCCATTGTACTCTCCGAGAAGCTTCGCAATCTGCTCCTCATAGCCCGCGTACTCATCGAGTGCGTACGCAGTCCCGATGAGGCGCTGGTTCTCCGTCGTCGTGAACTCGTGGACGAGCCCCGCGTAGGTCGCCACGCAGGCGTCGCGCTTGGCCGTCTGGAAGACGTTGAAGTCCTTGAGGCACGCCTCGTCGTAGTAAATCACCTTCTGTATGAATGCCGCGTTGGCCGCAAGTTGGTCGGCGCGACGGGCTCGCATCAAATCGTCCCTGAGGGCGCGCACGTCCTGACTGTAGGCGTCGAGCTTGACCAGGACGATCTCGTTGGCCTGGAGCAGCTCGGAAAACTTCCCCATGATGCGGACTTCGGTCTCCGAGATATGCGTGCTGAGTTCGGAGAATCCCTGCTCGACGGAAAACTGAAGAGCAGCGATCTGCTTGGAAATCTGTTTCAGCATCGCCATGATCTGCAGGCTCTCGCTCTTCTCCTGCTTGTCGAAGGCACTCGCGAGGACGAGAGCGCCGCCGATCGCCATGCCGTACGGCCCCACGACGCTGACATAGGTGGAGCTGTCCTGGAGGAGCGCCGCCGCCGTCGCGATCTGCGACACGCCGACCACGACCTGGGTCATCACGCGGGAGTCCCCGGCCGGCAGGATGCCCGCGCGCACGCCCAGACCGATCATCGACTGCGAGAAGAGCGCATACTCGCCGATAAGCTTCGCATTGCGCTCGCCCTGGCCAGGTCGACCGCTCTGGACGATCGCCACGATTTCCTTCATCCTCTCGTCGATCTTGGCGCCGAGGTTGGCTTCCGTCGCCCCGAGCTGGCTCTGCAGGAAGGCTTTTACCTCCGCGCTCTGCGCGTTGGTCGACTTGAGGAGCGCGATCATTGCCACGCCCTCGTTCATCGCGTCGCCCTCGCGGAGCTTCTGGTCGAGGAGGGACTGCTCCTCGGGGACGTTCGTCGTCTCGCGCATCTTCTGCAACTCGGCGCGCAACTCGCGCCAAGCCCGAACAACCGAGCTCGCCTGGGCGGCGCTCGGCGAGGCGATGGCCGTGAAGCCGGCGAATTCCGTCTTGTACGCGTCGAACTTATTCCGGACGCCGGCCTTGACCTCTTTTGTATAGAGGGAGGACGCGAGGCGAATGTCGACGAAGCTCACAAGATCGCCGTAGGGAAGGAGCTTGTTGATCGCGTACTTGCCCAGCGAGATGAGGCCGTTGTGGAAGCGGTCGACGGCGGCACGATCGCGCATCGCCTTCAGGGGATCGACCCGGGCATCCCTGCTCTCGGCTATCGTACAGTCCCGGTAGCGCGCCAAGGCTTGGTTGAAGGCTGGACCGGGCGCGCCGGTCGGCGGCAGGCAGGCAGCTGCGGCGGCTGAGCCCACGAGCGCGCCCATCCCAGCGAGCGAAATTCTAAAAGTGCGAAGATATGACATATTTCCTCCACAGGACCCACCACGAAGCCACGTCGATTTGTTTCGGGTTTGCAATGTAGTGTTTCTTTAGCGTCTGCCTCTGCGAGGTGTCGGCACAATATTTCGCGTTCTTCTTCACGTCCGGACCGCGAAATTCAAGCTCGGCATCTCGGAGGAAAGCCGTCTGACGTATAAAAAGGATAGATAGCCTATTGAGGAGCTGGCTAGAGCAGAGGGACCGAAGAGGGCCGCTGACAGGGGCCGGCCGAGCAGTGCGCCAAACTGGTGGAAAGGCCGAGTAGCCCCCTTGGGCACACACTCTCCGCCCGCGCGTTCATGTCCATCGCTGCCATTTCCTCCCTCGCGGCTGCAGACCCTTGCTCACGTCATGACAGGCTCGGGCGAGGACTTGCAGTTCCCCCAACACAGCCTTCGAGCCCACTCCAGTAGTCGGCCGACTTCGTCCGGGTATTCCACACCGATGAGTCGTACCTCGTGACCCGGCACCACGCCGGTCAGTTCCTCCAACCCGGCATCGCTGGCGGCAGCCACCAAGGTGAAGATCACCCGCAGCCTCTCTCCCTCCGGCAGGTCCAGGTAGTAGACCCCCAGAGCCGTCTCCAGAACGGCTGCCGCTACCGCATCCACCTCTCCCTGCGCATACGCCCCCGCCCCGTTGAGCAACACCACCACCGCCATGGTCTTCCCAAACGTACCCATTGCGCTCTCCCTCCGAAGTCGAACTCCTTGGCACCGGGCTTCCGTTGCTCGGCACAGCGCCTTCGAAAAGAGGAGGTCCAGCGAGCACGCGCCTTTTTCGGCGCTCAAGCCATCTACCCGCCGTCCGGTGCAACCTGCTCCCTGGTCGGGTCCGTGTTCCCCTCCCCGGTCCCCGCATCAGGGGGGGGCACCACTTCAGCACGCGCTCGCTCCTCCTCGCGACGCAGCCGTTCGAGTTGAAGTAGGGCCAGCTTTTGGGACATCTGGTCGATGCAGTCCAGCCGCTCCTCAAGGCTCATCTGTGCAAGCGCGCTTGCGGTCAGGACTTCGACATTGCAACGCGTCGCTGCACCGGCTCCGTGAGTGAGTTCGAGCCCAAGCAGAGCCTGCTCGGCTTTCTCGAGCGAATCGGACAGGCGTTGTGCACTTTGGGCGACCCGCCGGAGGGGCCCCGCGTCCGCAGTGCCTCCATCCCCATCCAGTCCCAGGTAGGCCGGCGCCGCCTCAATGCGCTCCCGGGTGAACTCCACCGCTTGGACTACACGATCCAGGGCACCGCCCGCCGGGAAGCTGCCGCCAGGTGCCGGAAGACCCAGGCCGGCATCAGAGCGCGCGAGCGTCAGGCCCTGCTCGAATTCCTCCAAGCCCTTCTTAAGGGAGGGCACGAGTCCTGAAGTTCCGATGGTGCCAGCCTTCTGAATGCCCAGCACGTCCTGAGCTTGAGCCAGTCCGCTGAGCAACGGCGCGCCCGAACCGCTGAGATCCTTCCTCAACAGGGCCGTCTCAGAGTAAAGCGAAGCAAGACCCCCGTCAGCCTGAACTCCGCCATCAGGCAGCACAAGGCCCAGGTTCGTGTGCGCATCGACTAGGCCTCGCTCCAAGCTGCCGCGAAGCGCGGCCACGGTGGTGAGCCCTGACTTCTCCGCATCAAGGCCCGCCACTATTTTGGCCAGCAGACTACGGATGTCGCGCACCTGAATGAAGAGCATGACCACGAGCAAGGCGCCGAAGAAGAAGGCACCCGAGGCTCCGATGAGTGCAACAAATTGCAACCGACTCTCCACTGCTGTTGAGAACTGACCGGCGGCAATGGCTTGGCGTCGGTGCCCGGACGGCGGATGGCTGGAGAAGGGAAAGACCCGGGTGCCATCGTCCAACGGAAGAGCACTCAGCATGGCCTCCGCGCTCAGCAGGCGCTCTGCTTGCTTGTCCGCAAGGTACTCCGCCCGTTGATGCCGATGCCTCTGCCACCCAGCAACGGGCACGAGCATCATCACGCCGATGACGCACGACACCGAGTGGAATAAGCCACCCGCAGCCTGGAAGCCATCGTCATCGAGCCCCATGGCGAGCAAAAGGGGCTTATGTCCCTGGAGGTCCCGCCCCATGAGCTTCAAGACAAGAGGCAACAGGCACGTGACGTAGAGCCAGGAGAAGAGAGTATCCGCCAGAAGCGCGCGAAGAGGGTCGCCTCGCGCTAGATGGGCAAGTTCGTGCGCGATGACGCCCTTGAGCCGCTTTTCAGTATTGTCTGACTCCTTGAGGCGGATCGCGCAACCCAGGTGGATGGAGCCCCTGCTATCGCTGTGGTGCCATCTACCTTTGATGATTGCGATGCGCTCCGGAGGAAGCGCAAGCCGCTCGCGAGCCAGTGTGGCGAGTTCCCTGAGTTCGGGCTCTTTCTCTTTATCGAGGGTCGATTGCTGGCGGCGCCGGACCACCAGGGCGGGGCTGAGAAGATGCCCCCCGACGAACACGCAAGAGAGTCCCAGGACGGCAATGAAGGTAGCCCAACTCTCCCAATGGAGCAACTGGGCAACCACGAACGCGCCGAGGACCAGGATGAATGGAAGTAGGACACGTGTGTTGAATCGTAGGCTCACGCGAACCCACTCTACATGAGAACCGGCCCACCCGTTCGTGGCTTCATTCCACCGTTAAGCGATATCCACAGAGATGCCTCAGCCCCAGATCGGGCCAGCTCTCGACGGGTGCGCTAAGCAGCGTGTCGTCAGGGGGCGCTAGTTGGTGGAAACCCGCAACAAGCGTGGTGAAGGTCCCCGATATTTCCGGAGCGGAATAAGGTACCGTCACGACAGGGTGAGCCTCATCGAGCAGAGCCCCTTCCACACGGAAGATGGTGTTGCCCCCATGCTCATGGACATTGATGAGAATGAAGTGCGTTGGCGCCTCGGAAGGACATTGCACTCGCAGAATCACCGGCTCGCAAGCACCCACGACAAGCGCTTGAGGAAAGAGCGTGCTCGTCAGCGTCGTGACGATACCCCCCGAAGAAAACGCGTTTCCGCCAGCCGAGGCGACTGCATCCAGAAGGACGTGCATCAGGCGTTCGAAAGCGCCCCTCACATGGGCATTCCGCGCCGAGCCAGGGAGTTCCACCGTGCAGGTGGCGCCACTGTTGAAACCGTCTCGCGCCAGCATGTCGCCCACGGAGAGCAGTTCCTCGGCGGATGCATCCCGCGAAGGAAGGAACAACAGGTCCACCGCTGTTTGAGTCCTGAGCAGCTCGAAGTCCGCATCCAGCTGTAACTGATCCGCTGTTTCAAGGGTCGAAGAAACAGGGTCGGGAAGGTGCTTGGACATGGGGGCCTCACGGTGGACATGGGGAAATAGGGTGTTCATCACGGCGTCGGGAGCTCATGATTCGGCAGGTTCAGAATCATGGCGAAGGTGCTGCGGTACTCAGCCACGACGCTCGCGCTGGCTTGGCGGGAAAGCACTTTGAGCACCCAGAGGCTCACCCCGCCGCGTGCGGCGCGGTAGGTCTGCGGGCTCACCCCAAAGCAGCGTATCGCCTCTTCCGTGGCAGCCTTGTCGCCCCGGATGCCTGGAGTGAAGTACGCTAGAGCAAAACACTTCCACCCGGTCCGGTGGTCGCACCCGGGGGGCATGGGCGGCAGCAGCACTTCCGGAGTGTGGCCCCAGGCCACCTCCTGGACGCACGTCTCGTACTCCTGTTCCACATCGTGCAGGAGCACGAGGAAGCGGAAGACGGCCATCGCCGTCTGCTTCGTCAAGATGACATTACAGGCGTTCCTCGAGAGCGGCTTCGCGCTCTGCTTCTGGAGGAGTTCGGCCCAGGCGGAAACATTGATTTTCCCGAGCAGGGCCAGTTCCAGCAGCATCGTCGCCTGAGGGCGCGACAGCTCGTACAGCCTCAGCAGCTTGCTGTCGGCCCGCGCAAGCCCGAGGGTCTCTCCCAAGTAGCACTTCCGCTCGGCGGCATGTGTCGCACACGGGGAGACCTCAAGGTCATCGCCCACGCCCAACTCCTCCCCGGTGTCCCCGACAGCCGTAGAAAGGAGGTTGTTCCTGCGACTCGCCGCCTTGTGCAGGGCATTGGCGTACATCCAGTAGAGTGCGCCGAAGTTGGGAACCTCCGCCTTTCGCCCAAGACAGGGCTGAAGGCTGTTCAGCAGGATCTTATAGAACTCTCCCACCAGGTCATCTAGGTCCGCGGGCTCGGCACAAAGAGCCGGGAACCGTCGCGTCACCACAAGCTCGACCTTCTTCCGGTCTGGCAGCCAGCCGTGCGCCTCATCTTTGAGCGGGGAGCCCGGCGTCCCGGGAGTCTTCCCGTCGCCGGACGGAGACAGGTGTGCCGAAAGCCAGAGGTGTGCCTTATCGGCCATGCCCAGCAAGATGGGTCTCCAACTATTGACCGATGCCATGGTCGCTCCAGCAGGAAAGGGGGGTCAACAACCCCGTTGAAGGAAGAAGTCCAACAAACTCTTCTCTTTTTCGGAGACCAACGTCATTTCTGATTTTCAACTGCTCCAGTCAGCAGGTCAGCCTCTTCACCATGCCTCCATCCCAGCCTTTGGGTCTGGCGCTTCCCTCCTCCAGCCCCACCGCGTGCTCTCGGGTGTTGGATGCCTGCATACTGGATCGCACCTCCCCCCTCGCATTCATTGCCCGGCGGACAGATAGGACCTTAGGTTTGCTCAATCAGCGGGTGGAATCGCTGGGCTTGGGCTGCGCGGTTCCTGCCCTCCCACGGGAAACCCGGAACGACGCATGCGCCTGCCCCGTTTTAGTGGCTCTTCCGCATTTTGTGTGATCGCCACTCAGGTTGCGAGCAGCATGTTACGGCACAGCAAACTTCTCGACTCACGAACCATGCAAAGTGCGGGAGAGCCGTTTTAACTGATCTCTCACTCTTTGTGTGAATCCCGCGCGCATTCGGATGGCTGCACGAGAGTATCTTGCCCATGAACCACATAAATAGCGGGAGAGCCACGTAATCAGGGAAGTCCACTCTCTGCCTGAGCGCCTCAAGCACACAAAGGGAGGAAGAGCCAATTTTGTGCCATTCCCCACTTCATGCGGTTCCTCGACGGCAGGCGCTTCAATCGTGCGAAGCACCGGGCCATTCCGGGTTCTCGCCTGCCTGCTTGATGCCGAAGGCCGTCCCCGGCTCTCCCCCTTCGGTCCCTCGCCCGCAACACTTCCTTAAGAAGTTGATGGGAGAGATGCCTGACGGCCGCGACGACACGCGGCACCGCACGGGATGGGCCCCGTGCCTGGGAGGCATCGACCATGAGTAGCGAGACCAAGACCAACAACCCCACGCCCGTCCTGACGCGCCGCAAGCTGCTCTACGGCATGGGGCTCGCCGCGGCGGCCGTCCCCCTCGGCCAGTTCCTCGCGGCCTGTGGTGCCGGCACCGATGGCTCGGGTACGGACACGACCGATCCCATGGACAGCGTCGTCGATCCCGGCGCCTGGGCGACCGGCGGCACCAAGGCGATGACCGCCCTGAGCAGCTACCCCGATCCGTTCGCCGCGGGACTGGGCACCGCGTGCTCACTGACGTGCGAGGCCACCCTGGGGCCCTGCTACGCCACCACCGTGCAGCGCGAGGACATCACCGAGGGCGAGGAGGGACTGCCCGTGCGCCTGGCCTTCCTCATCGTGGACGAGACGTGCAAGCCCATCCCCGGCGCGACCCTCGACATCTGGCACTGCGGTCCGGATGGGCTGTACTCGGGTGAGGACGCCAGCGACTTCTGCACCACCGGTGACACGCGGGCGCGCTCCGCTCGGTGGTACCGCGGCGTGCAGACGGCGGACGCGAACGGCCGCGTCAACTTCAACACCTGCTTCCCGGGCTGGTACAGCAGCCGCACCGTCCACATCCACTTCACGGTGCGCCTCAACAATCAGGAGTACGTGACGTCCCAGTTCGTCTTCGACGACGGCCTGGACGACGAGATCATCAACACCCAGCCGCTCTACAACACGCGCGGCTCGCGCGACACGACCAACGCGACCGACAACGTCGTCTCGGCCGAGAGCGCCCCCGAATACTCCTTCCAGACCAGGCGCATGGCGGACGGCGCGATGCTCGCCTGGAAGACGATCGTCATCCGCTCCTCGCTCTCCAACGCCTCGTGCTCGGTCCCGGGTGGCGGTGGTGGCGGCGGCGGACCCCGCCCGCCCGGCGATGGCGGCATGGGTCCTCCTCCGGGTGGCCGGGATGGCGGCGGCATGGGTCCCCCTCCCGGTTGGGATGCCGGTACGCTCCCCTGACACACCTCCGTGGCCCGGGGGGAGCTATCCTCTGTTCCGGCCCCTCGCCCCACGGAACAGCCCTTGAGCCCGTCCTCCCTCCTCATCCGCCGCGCCGGACCCGATGACGCCGAAGCCTCGGCGAAGATCTCGGCGGCCACGTTCACCGAGACCTTCGGGCACCTCTACCCGCCCGAGGACCTGCACGCCTTCCTCACCGAGCACCATACGGTGGAAGCCCACCGCCGGGTGCTCGCGGACGAGGCCCAAGCCACCTGGCTCGTGGAAGCGGACGGAGAGCCGGTCGGCATCGCGCTGGCGGGGCCCTGCTCCCTCCCCCACCCCGAGGTGCGCGAGGAGGACGGGGAGCTCAAGCGGCTCTACCTGCTCGAGCGTGTCCAGAACGCCGGCCACGGGGCGCGGCTGTTCCGAACGGCAATCGACTGGCTCGAGCGCAACGGCCCGCGCACCCTGTGGATCGGCGTCTGGTCGGAGAACCATGGCGCCCAGCGCTTCTACGCACGCCATGGCTTCGTCCGGGTCGGCGAATACAAGTTCCCGGTCGGGCGCGTCCGGGACCATGAGTTCATCCTGCGGCGCGCCCCCCGGCCTCCCGCCTAGAAGGTCAGCAGCGCGCCCGTCTCGATGCCCATCGCGGTGCGGGCCGCCCCGGTGCGGGGCACGTCCACGTCCTGCAACCGGAAGCGCGAGCGGAAGAGGAAGCCCTCCAGCACGAAGGCCACCTGGCGCAGGGGCCTGAACTCGTAACCCAGGCGCACCGAGCCGTTGTGTTGCAGGCCCGGCCCGGTGCCCGAGAGCGTGGCGGTGCTGAAGGCCGGAGGCTCGCCCGTGGTGGGCCCCGAGTAACCGTAGGAAGGCACCACCTTCTCCGGGTCCAACACCCGCTGATAGCCCGCCATCCCGTAGACGGCGTGGGGGCCCGCGATGAGCTGGCGCACGGAGATGAAGCCACCCACTTCCCGCATGTCCTCCGCGAGGCGCCCCTGCGCCAGCGTCAGCAGGCCCAGGTTGGCGGAGTTCTGCCCGGCATTGAGCTCCACCCGCACGTTGGTGTTCGCGGTGGGCGACAGCTCGGAGAAGAGCGAGACGGAGACGGCGGCGCCAAAACGCTCATCCGCCTGGCCCAGGTTGAAGGGCACCCGCGTGGCGATGGCCGAGGCCCCCACCCGGCTCTTGCCGAACTTGTAGGCACCGCGCACCGCCAGGGTGGGCGTGAAGGCCAGCTCGAAGGCCGCGTCCTTCGCCGTGTTGTTCGGCGCGGGGAACCCCAACGCCGCCCCCAGCTCGAGCGACGGGGTCGCGTAGAGGTACTTCACCTGCTGGCGCATGAAGGCCGTGTTGCCACCCAGGAAGAGCGCGCCCACCAGGTTGATGCCGTGCGGGTTGAGCGGCGCATGCAGATCCCAGTCCTGCCCCAGTGACAAGACATGGTTGGGAGTGAAGGCATAATCCACCCGCGCGATGCGCACGCGGGGCAGGCTCGCCACGGTGGGCGTGGCCTTGGCGAAGTCCACGAAATCGATTTCGAGCTGCGCGCGCGCGCGCCCCTTCTCGTTGAGCCAGAAGCCCACCCGGGACTGCGCCACCTGGAAGGAGTAGCGGGCCGAGTCCGGAGCGTTGGAGAAGACGGGGTTGCCCGCGGCGGTGATCGCCACCGCGTTGGGCTGGTTGTAGGACTCCACCGCGCCCGTGGCGGCCACCAGGCGAGGGTTGAAGGTGCCATAGAAGCGGAAGAGGTTCTCCTCCTCCGGGGTGGAGGGCGGAGGGGGAGGAGGCGGCGGTTGGGTGGCGGCGACCGGCGCCGTGGCCTCACTGGAGCCGGGCGTCTGGGCCAGCGCACCGGGGGCGGAGCAGAGACCCGCGGTAGCGAGCAATGCGACGATTCGAGCGTTCTTCATGACGTCTCCTGGTGGCACGAGGCGCGGGAGCATGCCGGACTCCCCTCGGGGGCCATCGCCCCGAAGGCTACCTGTCCTCCCTCTCCGTGGAGCAGGTTTCGCGCCGACGCACCGCGTCCAACGTCCGCGAGGTCCCCCGCGCTCAGCGCTTCGTCATGTCGAACAGGGCACGCGCCTGCGAGTCCAGGAAGCCATCGAAGCCGGGGGCCCGCTGGGCGATCTCGAAGTAGGCATAGGGCCAGGAGCGGGTGCGGCCATCCCGGAGCGTCACGGGGACGGGGGCCGCGTGGGTGGCCGTCTGGCGCAGATCTCCCCCCGGCGCTCCCTCGATGTCGCGCTTCATGGGCACACCCGCCTCGAGCATGCGCCGCTGCCACGCCTCCACGTCATCCACCGTGCCGGTGAAGTGGTTCACCTTGCGGCCGAAGGCGAGCAGCCACGCGCCGTATTGGGACTCCCGCTCCAGCGTGAGCAGCGCCGACTCCTCGGGCGCAGGGGGCGCGGAGAACCAATCGGCGAGCGCCTCGATGGACGTGGGGGCCGGAGGGTCCACGGGCAGCGCGGCCAGCAGGCGCTGGGCCTCGGTGGAGAGCTTCTCGGCGTGGAGCTCGGAGATGAAGACGCGGGGCAGCCCCTCCGGATGGGACATGTGGATGGCGGTCAGGTGCGTCTCGGGGAAGGAGTACTTCCCCGCCGGCTTCCAGCCGAAGCGCTCGAAGACGTGGACGAAGAGCGCGATGCCTCCGCCGGACCGGGCCAGCGAGCGCAGCGCGATGTGATCATTGCGGAAGCGTCCGCCGGACAGATCGGCGAAGGTGCGCGCGTAGGGAACCTCGGCGGCGTAGCGTTCCCACAGCAGATCCAACAGTCGGGTGGCGTCAGGGCTCATGGCCCGCTGTCATAGCCGCGAGCGGGGGCATGTCCCAAGCGGCCCGAAGTGCAATCAGAGGAGGACTTCGGGAACCTCGACATGGCGCGAGCGCAGCCACTCCCCGAGCGCCTTTCCTTGTGGATCGAAGCGCGTCGAGGACGACACGCCCTCGCCGAGCAGGCCGTCGATGACGAAGTTCAGCCCGCGCAACCGGGGGAAGAGATGCCTTTGGATGGGGAGGTCCCGGGTCTCGGGCAACAGATCGCGGAGCCGCTCCGGCGTGAGCGTATGCGCGAGCCACCGCCAGGCCTCATCCGTCCGGACCCAGAGGCCAATGTTCGCGGTGCCGCCCTTGTCTCCACTTCGCGCGGCGACGATCCGGCCGAGCGCCACCCGGCGCATGGGCCCCGGGGGCAGCGGCGCGGGAAGCGACGGGGCCTCCACCGCGGCGAGGGCCCACGTCTGTTCCGACGGAGGAATGCCCACCCGCGTCCCCTCCGGGAGGACGGCGACGTGCTCGACGAGCGCCGCGTCGACATAGGCCGGAGTGTAGACGCCATACGGCATGCCGTCCGTGGGAGGCGTCGTCATCGTGAAGCCCGGGTAGCTCGCCAGGGCGAGTTCGATGGCCGCCCCGCTGAAGGCACGCCCCACCTTCTTCTCGTCCGAGTCCTTCGCCACGACGCGCAGGAACGCGGCCGCCTGTTCTTCCGTGGAGGCATCCTCCCGATCGGTCCGCACGAGCGTCCAGTGCACCTCGCGGGGCTTCTTGGGGAGGGCGGCCTCGAGCTGCTCGCGCACCAGACGGGCCTTCTCTTCGATGTCGAGCCCCACGAGCACGAAGGTCATCTCGTTGCGGAAGCCGCCCAGGCTGTTCAGGCAGACCTTCAGGGAGGGAGGAGGCGGCTCGCCACGCACCCCGGAGATGCGCACGCGATCGCCCCCCACGGCGGAGAGCTCCACGGTGTCGAAGCGCGCCGTCACATCGGGGCCCGCGTACCGGGCACCCTCGATTTCGTAGAGCAGCTGCGCGGTCACCGTATCGACGGACACCGCGCCCCCCGAGCCCTCGTGTTTGGTGATGATGGACGAGCCGTCAGCGTGAAGCTCCGCGAGGGGGAAGCCGGGGCGGCGCGCGTCGATCTCCGTGAAGAAGGAGTAGTTGCCCCCCGTGGCCTGGGCACCGCACTCGAGCACGTGCCCAGCGGCCTGGGCGCCCGCGAGGCAATCCCAATCATCGCGCCGCCAGCCGAAGTGCGCGGCCGCCGGTCCCACGACGAGCGAGGCATCCGTCACTCGTCCGGTGACGACGATGTCGGCCCCCGCGCGCAGGCACTCGGCGATTCCCCACGCGCCCAGGTAGGCGTTCGCCGTGAGCGGCGTGCCCAGCCCGAGCGCCCCGGCACGGGCCAGGAGTTCATCTCCCTCGACGTGCGCCACCCGGACCTGGAGGCCCAGCCGCTCGGCGAGGGCCCGGAGCGCGGTCGCGAGCCCCGCGGGGTTCAACCCTCCGGCGTTCGTGACGATCTTCACCCGCTTCTCGACGGCGAGCGCCAGGCACTGCTCCATCTGACGGAGGAAGGTCTTGGCGAAGCCGCCATTGGCATCCTTCAGCCGATCCCGGCCGAGGATGAGCATCGTCAGCTCGGCGAGGTAGTCGCCCGTGAGGACGTCGAGCTGTCCCCCCTCGAGCATCTCGCGGAAGGCGGAGAAGCGATCACCGTAGAAACCCGAGGCATTGCCGACACGAAGGGGGGAGGCGCTCATGCCCCCCTAGACATAGCCGAAGCGGCGGCGCAGGAACCACTCGGCCCCCATCAACCCCACGAGCGCCACGAGGTAGTACCAGCGATCCCACAGCGGCTTGTCCTTCGCCCGGCCCACCTCCACCACCGGCGGATCCAACAGCGGCACATCGTCCGGCAGGCCACTCATGGGCAGCCGGTATGACTTGCCCCCGGTGTACTTGGCGATCTGCTCCATCAGCTCCGGCCGCACCGAGGCGTCCGACAACTCCGGGCCCACCGCGCGCACCGCCACCGCGTCCTCGCCCCGGCCCAGGTCCGTCTCGCCCTTCTTCGCCGTGGCCACCAGCTTGTACGGCCCGGGGGCGGGCGGAGGGAACTCCAGCCGCACCACGCCATCCGCCCCCGTCTGGCCCGTCTGCACCGCCACCGGCTTCTGCGTGTCCACCGACACCAGTTCCACCCGCACCTGGGCATCCTGTGCCGGCTGGTAGTCCGACGTGCGCGACGCCACCACCACGCCCACGGGCCGGCCCGGCTCCACCGAGGGAGGATCCGCCGTCACGTTGAGCGTGGTCAGGTCCGGGTCGCGCACCAGCCAACGCAGCGCGTTGCCCCAGAAGCGATCATAGGTGCGGCTGGGCGAGCCCTCCTTGTGCGCGGTGAAGGCCCAGTACCAGCTCGCGTCCGTGGCCAGCACCATCGCCCGGCCCCGGCCGTAGTCCCACACGGCCACCAGCGGCGCGTTCTTCCCGTCCGTCGTGAGGAAGGGATGGTCCATGAGCACCGTCGCCCCCGGCTTGGCGCGCGTCAGGTTGGCGCCCGGAATGGCGGGCAGCTCCGCCCACGCCGACTCCGTGCTCGTGCCCCCCGAGGCCATCGCCGTCACCGGGTGGCGCATCCCCTCGGGCGTCAACCGCGCCTTGAAGGAATCGACGTTGGCCGGGCCCGCGCCCTCCAGCGGCAGCGCCTCGTAGAGCGTGGGCATGTTCGCCCGGCCCTCGCCCAGCACGCTGTCGCCGCCGATCATCACCAGCGCGCCGCCGTTGTGCACGTAGCGCTCGAGGTTGCGCTCGTACTGGGCGATGGACAGCGACGAGTCCGAGTAGCCGAAGTTCTGGAAGATGACGACGTCGAAGGTGTCCAGCTTCGTGTCGAAGATCTCCTCCATGGGGAAGGGGATGAGCGACAGCTCGCGCTCCTGGCTCACCACGCCCGGATCATCGGACATGGTGCGCAGGATGTAGAAGGACACCATGTCCACGTTGGCGTCCTGGCGCAGCAGGCCGCGCAGGAAGCGCTCGTCCCACGAGGGCTTGCCCACCACCAGCAGCACGCGCACCCGGTCGCGGATGACCTTGAGCACGAAGGAGCGCGTGTTGTTGTCGCCCACCGCCTCGTCCGGGTACACCGGCACGCTCACGGTGTAGACGAAGCGGCCCGTCTGGTCCGGTGTGAAGGTGAAGCCAATGGGCTTCACGTCGTCCGAGGAGTCGAAGCGCACGGACTTGCTCGCCACCACCTTGCCTTCCTGCTTGAGCACCACCGGCACGTCCTGGCCGGAGAAGCCCCGGCCGTGCACCTCCACCTCCACGGTGAGCGAGTTGCGCACGAAGGCGAAGTCATCCACCTTCACCCGCTCGACGGCCAGGTCCTTGAGCGCCTCCTGGCCCACCACGAAGGTGGACACCGGCACGTTCAGGTCCGCGAGCGCCGCGCGCGCCCGGCCCACCACGCCATTGGCCAACTCCACGTTGTCCGCGCCATCGCTCAAGAGCAGCACGCCGCCGAGCTTCTTGGCCCCCTGCGCCCCCGCGCCCGCCGAGCGCAGGGCCGACAGCAGGTCGGACGTGCCCGCGCGCGCCGGCTCCTTGGTGAGCGTCTCGGCGGTGACGGGCGCCAGTTCCGGGTCGAAGCCGTACAGTTCCACCGTGTAGCGGTCCTGGAGCGCCGCCAGTCCCGACGCGGCCCCCTCCAGGAAGGCGGCCGCCTGGGCCGAGCGCGTCACGCCCCCGGGCTCCACCGGGAAGTTCATGGAGGCCGAGCGGTCCACCAGCACCGCCAGCCGGTTCTTCATCCGCGCCACCTGGAGGTTGCGAATGCCGGGCTCGAGCAGGAAGAAGAGCGCCGCGACGCCCGCGCCCAGACGCAGGCCCCAGAGCGCCCAGCGCCGCGCCCGCGCGGGCTCGCGCCGCACGCCCCACGCCGCCAGTCCCACGCCGAGCGCCACGCCCACCCCCAGCAGCACCAGCACCCACACGGGCAGCGGCGAGAGGCTGACGAGCTTCCAGGCATTGAAGGGAGTGGAGTCCATGAATGACAGTCGAAGTCCCGCGCTTCAGCGGCGCTTGTTGAGGATGAGCGGCAGGTGGACGGCGTCGTCCTTGTAGTCCAGGCAGAGCGCGTACATGCAGAGATTGATGCCCAGGCGCACCGCCAGCTCGCGCTGGGGCTCGCCCCCGGGCGTGACGTCGAACTCGTAGTCGCCCAGCTCGCCGCGGCTCCACGCCCCCGCCAGATCGTTCTGCGAGTACATCACCGCCGCGCGCTTGCCCACCATGGCCGCCTCGAGCTGGGGCTTGTTGAGCACCCGGCCCGGAGCGGAATCCAGCAGGAAGAAGCTCTTGAAGACGACGTGGGTGGAGGGCACGGGGGTGAGCGGGCTGCGGGGCAGCACCCGGGCGATCTCCCGGCGGAAGCTCGCGTCGAAGCCCTCCCCGTCGCTGCCGTCATTGGCGTCCGCGAGCAGGAAGCCGCCAAAGGTGAGGTAGCGCCGCAGGTTCTCCACCTCCGCGGTGCTGAAGGGCGGAAAGCCCCCGTCCGCTCCCAGGTAGAGGAAGGGGTACTCGAAGATCTCCGGGCTGGAGAGGGCGAAGGGGCGGGCATCGGGCAGCACCTCCACGGAGGTACGCCGTTGCACCTCCCAGGAAATGCGCCGCAGACCAGACAGGCGGGCATCCCAGTGGCCTCCGTGCCGGGCCACCGCGGGGATGAAACGGCTCTTTTCTCCGAAGGCGGACGCACGTCCGGCCAGCAGCGGGACGAGCGCCGCGCTCCCGAACAGCAGGTGGCGACGGCTAAGGGGGCGCACGGGCATGGGGGACCTATATACCGTCGACGCGCCATCGCATTCCCCGCTATACAGGAGGGCCATGGCGAAAGGCGGACAGACGCCCAGGGAGCCCGTATCCCCCCGGATGCAGGCGGCGTGGAAGCTCAAGGAAGCCGGGGACGTGGTGGCCGCGCGGCATGCCGCCGAACGGCTCCTCGTCGAACCCTCTGCGCCCGAAGACCCGGCCCAGGCCGCGGAGCTGTTGCGCCGCGGCACCACTCCTCCCGCCCTCTATGGCTACGCGGCCCTGGCCGCCCTCTTCCTCGTGCTGCTCGTGGTCCTCGCCGCCACGCGCTACTAGGACATCGTCTTGGACGCCTACCTCGAGGCCCTCAAGGCCTACCAGAGCTTCAACCCCGCGGGCTGGGTGGCCCTCTACCGGGTGCTGCCCATGTGGGCCGGCATCGTGTGCGGCGTGCTGGGACTGATCCTCCTGCTGGCGGGGGGCGGTCGCCTGTTCCGCGTGCTGGCCGGCCCCATCGGGGCGTGCATCGCCCTGGGGTGGACGGGCCTGCTCATCACCCGCTTCTCCCTCGGGTGGACGGATCCGCGCCTGATCAACGCCATCGCCGCCGCGCTCACCCTCGTGGGGTTCCTCTTCCCACCCGTCATCGTCTACCTGGGCGTGGGCATCCCCTTGGGTCTGCTCGGCGGGGAGATCGCCGGACCCAACGACTTCGTCATCGGGTTCGCGCCGGGCCTCATCCTCGGAGGGCTCATCGGCGTGGTGCTCTACCGGCAGATGGCCGCCATCATCGCCTCGTGCTTCGGCGGGTGGCTGCTGGTCATCGGGGCCATGGCCGCCCTGCACCGCTTCACGGGCCTGGTGGGCGTCATGGCCAAGCAGCCCTGGGGCATCGTCATCGCCGCGGGCCTCTTCGCGCTCGCCGGCAGCATCTACCAGATCGCCGTGCGGCCCTCCCCCGAGGAAGCCGAGCGGCAGCGCGCCGAACGCCAGAAGCTCAAGCAGCGCAAGGCGGAACAGAAGGCCCTCGAGAAGCGTTGGAGCGTTCCCCGGGGCGGGGAGTAGGCCCTGGGACTCAGGCTTTACCTGCACCTGGGCCGCGCGTAGAGTCCGCGCCCCCTCACCCTCCCCCCGGGACGAGCGACACCGATGCGCCAGGCCAGACGCAAGGAGAAGAACGCCGAGACCAGGGAGCCCAGGCGCTCCGAGCCCCCGCCAGAGCCCACCCCGGGGCCTCACCAGGAGCCGGCCGCGGAGGCCCCGCCCGCCTGGAAGAAGCCCGAGGGACTGTCCCCCCGGGGATGGGCGGTGCTCGGCGCCGTGCTCGTCCTCCTGCAATTCCCCCTCATCCACTACGCCCTCTTCCGGGGCGAGCCCGCCACCACCACCCAGGTGCCCTACTCCCAGGACTTCTCGGATCCAGGCGTGGTGGCACGCGACTTCTTCTCCACGGGCGGCTTCTGGCGCGTGGTGAACGGCCAGCTGCTGTCGCCCGGCGTGAAGAACAACCCGCTGTGGCTCCAGGCGGCACTGCCCGCGGACGTGGCCGTCGAGTTCGACGTGCGCTCCGAGTCCCCCGAGGGCGACATCAAGGTGGAGCTCTTCGGCGATGGCTCCGACCACGCCTCCGGTTACATCTTCATCCACGGCGGGTGGAACAACACGCTGTCCATCATCGCGAGGCTGGACGAGCACGGCACGCCCCTGGACAAGCTCCAGCGCCAGGCTGAGCGCGTGGCGGAGCAGCGGGGCAGTCCGCAGCAGGCGGGCCTCGTGGAGACGGGCGTCTTGCGCGCCAGGACGCACATGCGCGTGGAAGCACGGCCCTATCCGGTGACGCAGGGGCAGACGTATCACTGGCGTATCGAGCGCAAGGGCTCGCTGCTACGCTGGAGCATCGACGGCAAGCCCTTCATGCAATTCGATGATCCCCTCCCCCTCGTGGGAAAGGGTCACGACCGCTTCGGGTTCTCCAGCTGGGAGGCCCAACTCTTCTTCGACAACCTGAAGATCGAGCCGCTGTAGCACCAGGAACCACTCCCAGCCACCCGCGGCGAATCAGGAATCAGGGGAACACAACGTGCGCAGAGTCGGAATCTTTGGCTGGGGAGTGGTCGCGCCCCGGTCCCGGAATATCGAGTCCTTCGAGAAGAACCTCGCGACGTCGGACAGCTGGCTGTCCGCGTTCAACGGCTTCGGTCCCAACAACTTCCTGGTGGGCAACCCGGACTTCGACTTCGCCGAGTACAAGCCGTGGGTGGACGCGCGCTTTCCCGCCACGCGCTTCGCCCAGCTCGACAAGAAGATGGGCATGCCCACGAAGATGGCGATCGGCTCCTTCATCCAGGCGCTGGGGCAGAACCCCGGGCTGGAGCAGGCGCTGCAGACGCTGGGGCCTCGCGCCCACGTCTACGTGGGCACCGGGCTCGGCGACCTGCCCACCATCCATGACATCACCCTGAACCTGCACCGCGCCCAACGCCGCTGGGATCGCTTCTGGGCGGCGCCCGAGCGCAACTCCGCCCTGCGCCACTGGCTGGAGACGCGCGAGCCCCTGCCCGGCCTGCCGCCCGAGCCCACCACGGTGGAGGAGAACGACCGGGACGTGGCCGAGGAGGCATGGTGGCACTTCTGGGCGGGCCAGTCGCCCGAGCTGCGCGAGTACCTCGCCGAGCAGAAGGAGATCGAGGGTCTGGGCGTGGAGAGCGGCAACGTGGAGGCCGCCAAGCTCGCCGTCATCAAGGAGAAGCGCACGCGCAACCAGCGCCTGCAGAAGAAGTGGGGCGCGCCCGAGCCGCCGTGGAACGCGGTGCCGGCGGAGATTTTGTGGAACATCCACAACATGCCCGCCTCGCAGATCTCCATCATGGGCAAGCTCACCGGCATGTCGTTCGCGCCCGTGGCGGCCTGCTCCTCGTTCGGCTACGGCCTGAAGCTGGCGCTCGACGCCATCCACCGCGGTGACGCGAAGGCGGTGGTGCTGGGCATGACGGATCCGCCGCCGCATCCGCTCGTGGTGGGCGGCTTCTACAACGCTCGCGTGGTGAGCGCGGACGGCGCCGTGTCCAAGCCCCTCACGCAGCTGCGCGGCACGCACGTGGCCGGCGGCTCGGTGGTGTGGATCCTCGGGGACCTGGAGCACTTCACCGCCCAGGGCTTCAAGCCGCTGGGCATGGAGCCGCTGAGCGTGGGCGTCACCTCGGACGCCGACCACATCATCACCCCCTCGAAGGAAGGCCCCACCGTGGCCATCCACGAGGCCCTGCGCCAGGCGGGCTTGAGCCCCGCGGACATGGGCAGCTGGGATTTGCACGCCACCGCCACCCCAGGGGACTACCTGGAGATGGAGACGCTGCGCGCGGTGCTGCCCGAGACGGTGCTCGTCACCGCGCGCAAGGGCACCTTCGGCCACGGCATGGGCGCCGGAGGCGGCTGGGAGCTGACGGCCCAGTACCTCGGCTACGCGCGCGGCCAGGTGTTCCCCACGCCCCTGAGCGAGGGCGAGCTCAACAAGGAGATCGGCCGCGTGCACGGGCGGTACGTGTTCGACGCGCCCGTGGCCTCGCCCCAGGGCTGCGCCGGCAAGCTGTCCATGGGCGTGGGCGGCATCAACGCCTGCGTCATCTCCCGCCCCTGGCGTTGAGGCGGGGCGCCTAGTTGATCCGCACCGAGTCGCCCTCGGTGCGCACCTGCTCGATGGACAGGCCCATGAGCCGCGTCAACAGCTCGCGCGCCAGCTCGCGCGCCGTGCGCTGCAGCGCCGGCTGGCGCGTGTCCCGCCCCTCCGTGTAGAGCCCGAGGATGATCGAGCCCGAGAGCACGGCGGACTCGTACAGCTCCTGCTTCTCCCGATCCGACAGCCGCTGCTCCTTGAGCCGCAGGGCGAAGCCGGCGTTGAGCTGCCGCAGCATGCTCTCGCGCTGCTCGGGGCTGAGCGCCCGGCCTTCCTTGAGCACGCTGTAGGCGGCGCCGAAGAGGAAGTTGAAGGAGCCCGCCA
This sequence comes from Cystobacter fuscus DSM 2262, assembly GCF_000335475.2. Taxonomy (NCBI): domain Bacteria; kingdom Pseudomonadati; phylum Myxococcota; class Myxococcia; order Myxococcales; family Archangiaceae; genus Cystobacter; species Cystobacter fuscus. The sequence continues at coordinate 114,912 of NZ_ANAH02000021.1, forward strand.
GGTTGTTCTTCAGGCGGAAATCATCATCGCGATCGAGCTGCTGCTCGTACTGCCTGAGCAGCAGCATCAGGGACGCCTCGAGCTGCCGGCGCTCCTCCTTGTCCAGGCCGGCAACGGCCTCCGCCACCCGCTTGGGCATGATGGGGTTGCCCACGGTGCGAAACGACGACACCGACAGCGGCAGCAACTCGGGGGGAATGGCCTCTTCCCCAGCGCGGCCCGACGACTTCTCGCGCGAGACGTCCTCGCGGCCCTTCCCCGGAAGGGAGAGCTTGAAGCCACCGCCCGCGAACACCCCGCTGTCGTACTCGCGGTAGGCACTCAGGGGCCGGGCAACCGCGGGCCACACCCCGCTGCCCAGGGCGCACACCGTCGCGAGGACGGCGACCTTCCTGTAAACACTTCTCATGCCCCCTCCGATGGCTGGAACACAGAATCCACCCGGCACCCACCTCCCATTCCAGCCCACGGTCCCGGTCTGGCGCGGAGCATCATCGGAAAGCGCGGGGTGGGCAAGCAGTCCGCTCGCCCTGCCCGCACCGGTATCATCGTCCTGGTAGAACCACGAACTTCATGCCGCTCTCCCTTCATCGCGGTGTCAGCCTCGCCGTGCTCGCCTCCGCCCGCACCGAGGCCGAGCACCATGAGGACCTGGGCTGCAGCATCCAGGGCCCCACCTCCCGCCCCGTGCGCCGGGCCCAGCTCGCGCTCAAGCAACAACTCGCGAAGCTCGGCCCCGAGCGCGCCCTGCGCGAGGCACGTGCCCTCGTCCGCTGGCTCGAGGACACGCCCCGCTACGCCGCGCTGTGCACCGGCGGCCGCCGCCGTCTGGGCCGACGCCCCGTGCGGCACGAGGTGCTCTTTCCCGACGCCACCCGGCACACGCCCCGCGTGCTGCACCTGCGCAAGGAGGAGCAGGGGCTCGACTTCCCCGTGAAGGCGCGCGAGTGGCCCGCGCTCGCCGAGCTCTTCGCGACGCTGGCACACGGAGCGACTCCCGCCGAGCTGCGGGCCCTGTCGGCGCTGCCCGCCGCGGGCGAGCTGCTCGCGGACCTGTCCGCCGCGGGCTGGCTCGTGCGCCACGAGGCGCCGGTGGAGGTGCCCACGCCGGGCGCGCTCTTCGTCGGCCACAACACCGTGCTGGTGGCGAGCGCCCAGGCGCGCGTCCTCGTGGACCCGTACTTCCGCCCCGCGCACCCGTTGGATGGGGCGGACTACCAGCCCATGCAGCCCAGGGACATCGGGCGGGTGGACGCGGTCGTCATCACCCACTCGCATGGGGACCACTTCCACCTGGGCTCGCTGCTGCACCTGCCGCGCGACATACGCATCTTCGTGCCCACGGTGGCGCGCGAGAGCCTCTTCTCCACCGACTGCGCCCTGCGGCTTCGGCAACTGGGCTACACCCGGGTGGAGCCGCTGCGCTGGGGCGAGGAGCGCCAGGTGGGGGACATCACCGTGCGCGCCCTGCCCTTCCACGGCGAGCAGCCCACGGATGGCGAGGGCCTGTACCCGGGGCTCTTCAACGAGGGGAACACGTGGCTCTTGCGCGCGCCGGGCTTCTCCGCGGCCTTCTTCGCCGACGCGGGGCATGACGTGCGCGGAGACATGGAGGGCGTGTGCCGCGCGCTGCGCGAGGAAGCGCCCGTGGACGTCCTCTTCTGCGGGGTGCGCGGCTTCCGGCTCGAGCCGCTCTTCTTCGGCTACACCACGCTGGACGCCTACCTCGTCGACGTGCCCGAGGACGCGCTCACCCGGCCCCAGCGGCTCATGGCCGGCCCCGAGGAGGCGCTGCGCTACGGCGAGCTGCTCGGCGCGCGCTACGTGGTGCCCTGCGCGGATGGCGGCGCCCCGTGGTACTGGCGCGAGGGCATGGGCCCGCGCTACCCCGGCTATCCGGGCGAGCCCGTGAGCGGCGCCAGCACCCGGGACGAGAACCCGGACGCGGACCCCTACCCCGAGCGGCTGGAAGAGGTGCGCCGGCGGGAGCGGCACGGGCCCCGTGCCCTGCTGCTGCGTCCCGGCGAGGCGCTGGCGTGGCGGGGCCGCAAGTCCCCCGAGCGCCTCCAGTACCCCGGCTTCCAGTGGCCCTTCGGCCCTCCTCCCGAGCCGGGAAACGGCTGAGCGCCGGGCCGAAGAGCGAGCACCCGAGCCTCGCGTTCCACTCTCCGTCCTGCACGCGCGGGGAAGCGGATGGACCTTGAAGCCTCGTCGGTCATTCGATTCCGAAAGGGGACGGGACATGAAGGGTCGTCAGCGCGTGTGCAAGAAGCACATCCGGCAGGCCGGGTGGAGCATCGCGAACGAGGGGCCGCGGGAGCAGAAGTACCACCTCGAGTTGCATGGGCCCCGCGGGGAGCAGATGAAGGTCGACGCCGCCTCCAAGGCCCTGGCCTATCGCCATGCCGAGCGGCAGGTGATTGGCGCGGAGCCTGGCGCGGCCCTCTGGGCCAAGGCCTGAGAGCGGCTGCTCGCCAGGGGAGCAACCCGCCAGACGGGGCGTTCTCCGTCCCTCTGCGCTCGGTTGCTCCCGGACCTACCTTTGCCGATAGGACAACCGAGGGCGTGCCATGAGCGACATCGACACCCAGAGGGCTGGGCAGGACACTACGCAAGCACAGGACGAGCAGTCGAAGCGGCCCAGCAAGGCGCCTCCGCCGATGCAGGCGGACCAACGCACGCCCATCGAGCGGGGCGCGCACCTGCTGGCCCTGAGCACGCTCAAGAACGCGGAGATTCCCTTCGTGGTCGCGGGCGCCTACGCGCTGCATGTCTATACGGGCATCTATCGCAGCACCAAGGACCTGGACATCTTCCTCAAGCGCGAGCACGTGCAGCGCGCCATGGAAGCCCTGTCGAGCATGTCCTTCCAGACGAAGATGCACGACCCCGTGTGGATCGCCAAGGCGTACGCCAACGACGAGTACTTCGCCGACCTCATCTTCAGCTCGGGCAACGGGGTGGCGGTGGTGGATGACCTGTGGATCGACCGGGCCCAGTCCGGCATCGTCCACGGCCTGCCCATCCTCGTGGCGCCCCCCGAGGACATCATCTGGTCCAAGGCCTTCGTCTGCGAGCGCGAGCGCTTCGATGGCACGGACATCAACCACCTCATCCTCGCGCGCGGCAAGCAGATGGACTGGAAGCACCTGATGATGCGCTTCGAGCCGCATTGGGAAGTGCTCCTGGCCCACGTCACATTCTACCGCTTCAGCTACCCGGGCCAGCGCGACCACGTGCCGCAATGGGTCTGGGAGGAATTGCTCGACCGGGCGCGCCGCCAGGAGAACGAGCCGGACAAGAAGAAGCTCTGCCGGGGCATGCTCATCGCCCAGGGCCAGTACCGCGTGGACGTCGAGCACTGGAACTACACCGATGCCCGCATGGAAGAGGTGCCCACGTTCCGCGACTACAAGAAGCCCTGAGCGCGCACCTCGGCCCTCGCACCTCCGACAGGCACACCCCTCCCGGGTGTGCCTGTCGTGCTTTCCGCAATCGTTCCAATCGCCACGAACTTCACTCCCCCGCGAGAACTCCAGCCGTGAAGGAACTCTCGGCTCGAGACAACACGGAGGACGCGGGTCATTTTTTCGGGTTAATTCGAGACAAGCATTTTAAACTCGTTTTCCTGTTCCTGCCTTGGCTGGGAATGAGGTAGAAAGACTTCATTCAATCCAGACACAGGGGACAGACATGCCTTCGATTGGCGTGGCACGAGGTATTTCCATTGTTTCGCGCATGAATCGCTGGGGCCGGACGGGCCTGGCCCTGAGCCTGGGCATGGCCCTGGGGTGCTCGGGCGCGGACGAGGCGCGGACGTACGAGGGCGAGCTGCGGATGTTCGCGGTGGACCACGCGGACGGCACCCACCGCATGGGGTACGGCCTGCGGACCGCGGATGGCCAGAACTTCGAGCTGTCCTTCGACGCGGAGCCGTCCGCGCGGCCGGGGGATCGCGTCATCGTCCGGGGCCAGCCCGCCCTGGAGGAGCGCGTCAGCAGTGAGCATCCGGGACAGGTCGGCGAGAAACTCGAGGTGCGGTCCATCGACGTGATCGAGTCCGAGACCGAGGGCCTCTCGACGTCGCGGGACGCCATCGTGGGCGGCACCCCGAGGACCATCCGGGTCGCCATCCTCCCCCTGGTCTTCCCCGGCAGCACGGCGGCCATCACCACCACCACGGCCCGGCAGCGCCTGGACACGGTCACCGCGTACTACAAGGAGATCTCCTACGGCATCTGGAACGTCCAGGGAGACGCCCTGGCGCCCCTGAACATGGCGAGGCCCGCCAACTGCAACCTGGACACCATCAGCAACGCGGCGCGCGCGGCCGCGCAGAGCCAGGGCATCAACCTGAGCGCCTATGCCCACGTGGGCTTCGTGATTCCCAACAACTCGGGCCTCGCCAACTGTGCCTGTGGGCTCGCGTGGGTGGGCCGGCCTCCGGCGGCGGGCAACTCGTTCGGGGATGGCAGCCTGTACACGTGCACGGACCCCAATGCCTTCGCGCACGAATTCGGCCATGGCTTTGGCCTGGGCCACGCGTCCACGGCGCGCTGCGGCACCGGCGCCGCGTACCGCCGCTCCCCCTACGCCAACTGCAGCCCCGATGAGTACGGCAACCGCTTCAACACCATGGGCGGCGGGCTGGGGCACATGAACGCCTTCCAGAAGTCCACCATGCTGTGGCTGGACAAGTGCAACAACGTCCGCGTCACGCGCGACGCCACGTATGACCTGGTGCCCATCCAGAGCGCCTCCAACGGCATCCAGTCCCTGCAGATCCCCACCGGCGACACGGTGGACAACCAGCCGCTCCACTTCTGGGTGGAGTACCGCAATCCCGCGCTCGCCTCCTACAACGCGGGGCCGGATGGGGCCCCCGAGGTCAACCCGGGCGTGCACGTCGACATCGCCCAGGACTTCCGCTCGAGCAACGGCAACCGCAACCCGCTCCTGCTGGACCTGGCGCCCAACTACCCCAACACCCACCGCGATCCCCGCCTCACCGCGGGCCGCACCTTCAGCGACCCTGATGGCCGCGTGAGCATCACCGTCGTCTCGCAGAGCAGCGACAAGGCCACCGTGCGCGTCACCTTCCCCGGCGGCGGCTCGGGGACGAACACGTGCAGCGACGGCACGCTCCCCGGCGGCGGCACCCCGCCCGGTCCCCAGGACGGCTCCATCGTGCGCTTCGTCGCCAAGCACAGCGGCAAGTGCCTGGACGTGAACAACTCGGGCACCACCAATGGCACCCCCATCCAGCAGTACACCTGCAACAACAGCAACGCCCAGGCCTTCCGCCTGAAGGCGATCAACGGGGGCTTCAGCCTCGTGAACGTCAACAGCGGCAAGTGCGTCGACGTGCCCAACTCCAGCACCGCGGATGGCGCCCTCTTGCAGCTCTATGAGTGCAACAGCTCGGGCGCCCAGGTGTTCAAGCTGAACGACGTCGGCGGCGGCGCCTACTCCATCGTCAACGCCAACAGCGGCAAGTGCGTCGATGTCGTTGACGTCTCGCTCGACGACTGGGCCCGCGTCCACCAGTGGACCTACGTGGGCGGCGCCAACCAGCAGTGGACGATCCAGTAGTCCCCCTCCCGCTCGGACGGTAAGGGGCTCGCCCGCCAGTCCATGGACTCCGGGCGAGCCCGCCGCCGCCGTGTTACCAGGGGCGCACCATGTCCCTGTCCACGCTCTGCCTGCACTGCGGTCTGTGCTGCGACGGCACGCTCTTCACCCACGTGCCGCTCCAGCGCGCCGAGGCCGCCCCGCTCCGGGCGCTCGGCCTGCCGGTGAAGGAGCGCGAGGACGGCACCCAGGTACTGCCCCAGCGCTGCGCGGCCCTGGACGGACGCCACTGCACCGCCTACGCCGCGCGCCCCGAGGGCTGCCGCCGCTACCACTGCCAGCTCTTCTCCGCGCTCGCCGAGGGCGAGGTGTCCCTGCCCGAGGCCCTCGCCGTGGTGGACGGGGCCCACGCCCTGCTCGCCGCCCAGGGCGCCGGGCGGGGCCCCGAGGTGGAGGCCTACCTCGACCGGCACTTCCGGGGCCGGCACCGCCGGTAGGCCGGCACGCGCCCTAGCTCTTGGGCACCGCCACCAGGTCGAAGTCCGGGATGTGCTCGCGCATGTACTCGCGCATCCGGTTGATGAGCGCGGCCTCGATCTGCCGGGCCCGCTCGCGGCTCACCCCGTACTTGTCGCCGATGTCCTGGAGCGTGAGCGGCTCGTCCGAGATGAGCCGGTGCTCGAAGATGTAGCGCTCCTTGCCCTCGAGCGACTTGGAGAACGCCTGGAGCTTCTCGCGGAACAGGGCGCGCAGCTCCTCGTTGCCCAGCCGCTCCTCCGCCCCTTGCGAGGACGACGGCAGCATCCGGTCCCCCCGGGTCGCCGTCGAGTCGTCTCCGCCCACGGGCGCGTCCAGCGACACCTCGTCGTGCCCCAGCCGCTGGTCCATCTCCACCACGTCCTGCTCGGTGACGTTGAGGCGGTCCGCCAGCATCTTCGGCGTCACCTCGAAGCCCTGCGCCACCAGCTTCTCCTGCTCCTGGCGCAGCTTGAAGAAGAGCTTTCGCTGGGCCTCCGTCGTCCCCAGCTTCACCATCTTCCAGTTGTCCATGATGTAACGGAGGATGTACGCGCGGATCCACCACGCCGCGTACGAGCTGAGCTTCACACCCCGTTCGGGATCGTACTTCTTGACCGCCTGCATCAACCCGATGTTGCCCTCCTGCACCAGGTCCAGCAGGGACAGGGGGTTGCGGTGGTACTCGTGCGCCAGCTTCACCACCAGGCGCAGGTTGGACGCCACCAGCCGGTACGCCGCCTGCACGTCCCCCGTGTCCCGGAAGCGCCGGGCGAGCGACACCTCCTCCTCCCGGGTGAGCAGCGCGTGGCGGTGCACCTCGTTCATGTAGGACTGGAGGGGGTCCGCCCGGGTCACCGCCGACTCGCCCGCCCTCACCAGGGCGCGCGCCGGAGGCACGGGGACCGCCTCGACCTCGGCCTCCACCTCCTCCAGCTCCTCGAGGACGGGCTCGAGGGACTCCGGATCGACCGATTCCGGCTCCACCGACTCGGATTCCTGGGGCGCGGAGGCCTCGGCGGGCCGTTTGGCCCGGCTCCGAGAACCCGCCGCCGCCGTTTTCTTCCGCCCATTCGCCATGGAGGGTTTCTTAAGCAAAGTGCTCCGATTGTTGCCACAGCGTAATGCAGGGGTTATGCCCCCTGCTTGATGAGTGACATCGATACCCCGGAGCAGCCGGGAAACACTGCCGAAGCCTCGTCCCGCCCCGCCGAGTACGTGGCGGACGTCAGCTTCGATGACCTGAACCTTTCCGAGCCCCTGCGGCGCGGCATCGCCGAGCGCGGCTACACCCACCCCACGCCCGTCCAGGCCAAGGCCTTCCGGCCCGTCATGGACGGCAGGGATCTCATCGTGCGCAGCAAGACCGGCACGGGCAAGACGGCCGCCTTCGGCATGCCCCTGATCGAGAAGCTGTCGGCGGAGGACAAGCGCGTGCGCGCCCTCATCCTCTGCCCCACGCGCGAGCTGGCGCTCCAGGTGTCCGAGGAGCTCACCACCCTGGGCAAGTACAAGGGCGTGCGCGTGGCGGCCATCTATGGCGGCGCCTCCATGAAGCAGCAGGAGGACGCGCTCGAGGAGGGCACGCAGATCATCGTCGGCACGCCGGGCCGGGTGTTCGACCACATCAACCGCGGCAACCTCAAGCTCGACGGCTGCACCCACGCGGTGCTCGACGAGGCCGACGAGATGCTCAACCAGGGCTTCTACGAGGAGGTCACCCGCATCCTCGACCGGCTTCCCAAGGACCGGCAGGTGCTGCTCTTCAGCGCCACCGTCCCCACGGACATCCAGAACCTCATCGCGCGCTACACCACCAACGCGGAGACGCTGCTGCTCTCCGGCGACGTGTTCACCGTCGAGCACATCCACCACGTGCGCTACGACGTGTCGGACGCGTTCCCCAAGCCGCGCAACCTCATCTACGTGCTGGAGGCCGAGGAGCCCAGCAACGCCATCATCTTCTGCAACACCCGGGATGACACGGCGCTGGTGACCGCGGTGCTCAACCGCAACGGCTTCGACGCGGACCTGCTCAACGGAGACCTGCCGCAGAAGGAGCGCGAGCGGGTGATGGGCAAGGTGAAGCGGGGCGAGGTGGCCTTCATGGTGGCCACGGACATCGCCGCGCGCGGCATCGACATCTCCGGCCTCGAGTACGTCATCAACTACTCGCTGCCCGAGGACCCGGCCGTCTACCTGCACCGCGTGGGCCGCACCGGCCGCATCGGCAACAAGGGCACCGCCATCAACCTCTTCTCCGGCCGCGAGCTGGCCACGTACACCACGCTGGAGAAGAAGTTCGGCATCAAGTTCGAGAAGAAGGAGATGCCCGCGCCCGAGGAGGCCATGCGCCTGTGGGCCGAGCGCCACGTGCGGGAGATCCGCGAGGCCGCCTCCGGCGCCATCTTCGAGGGCTTCCTGCCCCTGGCCGCCCAGCTCAAGGGCCGCGCGGACGCGGATGACCTCATCTCCTTCCTGCTCAAGTACTTCTTCAGCCGCCTGCGCATGGAGAAGGCCCAGGCCGGTGAGCAGGCCGGCGAGGCCCCGGCCGCCCGGCCGCCCGAGCCCCGCCGCAAGGAGCGCGGTGAGCGCCCCGAGCGCGAGCGTCCTCCCCGCCGCGAGGAGCGCGAGCGGCCCCCGCGCCGGGACGAGCGCCGCGCGGAGCCCGCGGGTGAGTCGCGCCGGGAGGACCGGGGCGACAAGCGCCGCCGGGAGCGCCCCGAGCGGGGCCCCTCGCGCCTGGACGCCGCCGCGGGCGAGGTGAAGCTGTGGATCAACCTGGGCACCGAGGACGGCCTCGGGCCTGGCAGCATCGTCACCGCGCTGGAGGAGGCGGGTGCGCCGGCCAACAAGGTGCTGCGCGCCGACCTCAAGCCCGGCTTCGCCTACGTCTTCGTCGCCGAGGAGGACCTGGCGGCCTTCGAGGCGCTGAGCGGCAAGCCGTACAAGGAGAAGACGCTCAAGGTGGAGAAGAGCCGGCCGCGCGGCGAGCGCGATCCGAACCGGCCGCCGCCCTCCCCCGACGCGGGTCCCGGCGAGGCGAAGCTGCGCTTCAACCTGGGCACGGACGACGGTCTGGACGAGGTGAAGTTCATCGCCGCCCTGGAGGCCGCCGGTGCTCCCGCGGGCAAGGTGAACAAGGCGCTCCTGCGTGGCCACTACGGCTACGCCTACGTGCCCGAGTCCGAGGCACAGGCCTTCGAGGCGCTCGACGGCAAGTCCCACGGGGACAAGGCCATCAAGGTGGACAAGCACCGGCCCCGCGGCACCCGCGAGCGCCCGCCCCGCCCCGAGCGGAGCGAGCGCACCGAGACGCCCGAGGTGCCCGGCCAGGCGCGCCTCTGGGTGGGCCTGGGCCGCTCCGACGTCGCGGACGAGGCCGCCCTCACCACCGCCCTGGAGTCGCTCGGCGCCCCGGCGGGCAAGGTGCAGCGCGTGGAGCTCAAGCCCTCCTACGCCTACGTCTTCGTCGCCGACGAGGACGTGGCCGCCTTCGAGGCGCTCCAGGGCAAGCCCCACAACGACAAGCCGCTCAAGCTGGAGCGGGCCCGGCGCAAGTAGTCCCGCCTACCGGGAGCGCGCCTCAGGGCGGAGCCTTCGCCCGGGCCCGGCGCTCCCGGTGGTAGTGCGCACCGCACAGCTCCCGGGCCAGCACCGGCTTGCCGCAACCCGGCTCCCGGCACTCCGGGGGCGGCGCGGCGGGAGGCGGCGGCTCGGAGCGCCCGGTGAACAACACTTCGGCCACCGCCAGCAGCCGGTCCACCTCCGGGCGCGACAGTGCGTGCTTCCGGACGAAGTCCACCAACCGGTGTGCCCCCGCCTCCTCGTCTTCCTCGCGGAAGAGGTCGGCCAGGGGGACGCCCAGTGCCTCGGAGACCTGGACCAGGGTCTCATAGCTGGGGCTGCGCTCGCCGCGCTCCAGCAGGGACGCGAAGCTCGCCGAGATGCCGCACCGGGCGGCGAAGTCCTCCTGCTTGAGGCCCCGGCGCTCGCGCAGCGCGCGGATGCGGCGGGCCAGTCCCCGCAGGGCACCGCTCGTGTCCGTCACCAACGGGGAACTGGAGCGCATGACCAACCCATGGTAGCGCAAGACTTGCCGTTGCTGGTATCGCGCCCAAGGGAGCACTCCGGCCATGCAAGCCGTTGAAGGAATCCATCACTACTTCCGCAGGGCCGCGCGCATCATGGACGTGGGCGAACGCATCGAGACGCTGCTCGCCACCCCCCTGCGCGAGGTGAAGGTCCAGGTCTCCATCGAGCTGGACACGGGGGAGATCCGCACCTTCCACGGCTACCGCATCCAGCACGACAACAGCCGCGGTCCCATGAAGGGCGGCCTGCGCTACCACCCCAGCATCACCCAGGAGGAGTGCGCGACGCTCGCCTCCTTGATGACGTGGAAGACGGCCGTGGTGAACCTGCCCTACGGCGGCGCCAAGGGCGGCATCGCGGTGGACACCACCCAGCTGTCCATGAAGGAAGTGGAGCGCCTGACGCGCAAGTACGTGGACCAGGTGCAGGACCTCATCGGCCCCACCCGCGACATCGCCGCCCCCGACGTCAACACCAACCCCCAGGTGATGGCGTGGATCATGGACCAGTACTCGCGCTACCACGGGCACTCGCCCGCCGTCGTCACCGGCAAGCCGCCGGAGCTCTACGGCACCCGGGGCCGGGACTCGGCCGCCGGACGGGGCCTGCTCTACATCACCCGGGAAATCCTCCGGGACACGGGCCTGCCCATGAAGGGCACGCGCTTCGCCATCCAGGGCTTTGGCAACGTGGGCAGCCACACCGCGCAGCTGCTCTGGCAGGACGGGGGCGTGATCGTCGCCGTGTCCGACGTGTACGGCGGCGTGCACAATCCCCAGGGCCTGGACATCCCCGGCCTCTTCGAGCACGTCAAGCGCGCGGGCACCGTGACGGGCTTCGGCGGCGGCCAGGCGTGCTCCAACGAGGAGGTCATCGCCTCGGACTGTGACGTGCTCATCCCCGCCGCGCTCAGCCAGGCGCTCACGCGCGCCAACGCCCCCCACGTGCGCGCCCGGCTCGTCATCGAGGCCGCCAATGGCCCCACCGAGCCCGAGGCCGACGAAATCCTCGAGAAGCGCGGCGTGCTCGTGGTGCCGGACATCCTCGCCAACGCGGGCGGGGTGACGGTCAGCTACTACGAGTGGGTGCAGAACCTCCAGCACCTGTCCTGGGAAGAGGAGCGGGTGAACGCCGAGCTGGAGCGGACGATGAAGGAGGCGTACGACCGGGTCGCCCAGCTCGCGCGCACCCGCAAGGTGCCCCTGCGCACCGCGGCGTACATCCTGGCCATCGGCCGGGTGGGCAAGGCCACGGTGCTGCGCGGCATCTGACGGACGCATGGATGACCCCCCGTCCCTTTCGTCCGGGCCGCGCATCGGCTAAGGGGCGCGACAGACACCCATGGTCACGCTCCAGGATATCGAGGCCGCCCAGCAGCGCATCGGCGAAGCCATCCACCGCTCCCCCTGCCCGCGCTCCGAGCAGTTCAAGGACATCACCCAGTGCGCGGCGCTCTACTGCAAGATGGAGAACCTGCAGCGCACGGGTGCCTTCAAGGAGAGAGGCGCGCTCAACACCCTGCTCACCCTGACGCCCGAGGAGCGGGCGCGCGGTGTCATCGCCGCCTCGGCGGGCAACCATGCCCAGGGGCTCGCCTACCACGCCGGCCGCCAGGGCATCTCCAGCGTCATCGTGATGCCCGAGCGCACGCCCATCATCAAGGCCTCGCGCACGCGCGCCTACGGCGCCCAGGTGGTGTTGCATGGCAGCAACTTCGACGAGGCCTACGCCGAGGCCCTGCGGCTGCAGGAGCGCGACGGGCGCGTCTTCATCCACCCCTTCAATGATCCACGCGTCATCGCCGGCCAGGGCACCATCGGCCTGGAGCTGCTCGAACAGTGCCCCCACATGGACATGGTGGTGGTGCCCATTGGCGGCGGAGGGCTCATCTCCGGCGTGGCGTGCGCGCTCAAGGAGACCAACCCGCGCATCAAGATCATCGGCGTGCAGGCCTCGGCCATCGCGAGCATGAAGGCCTCGGTGGACGCGGGCCAGGTGACGGAGCTGCCCCCGGGCACCACCATCGCGGACGGCATCGCGGTGCGGCGCCCCGGCGACTACACCTTCGAGATGATCCGCCGCTACGTGGACGACATCGTCACGGTGGACGAAGAGGAGATCGCCAACGCCATCCTCCTGCTGCTCGAGCGCGAGAAGACGGTGACCGAGGGCGCGGGCGCGGCGGGACTCGCGGCGCTGCTCAACGGCAAGATTCCCTCGGCGCGAGGCCGCAAGGTGGTGCTGCTGCTGTCCGGGGGCAACATCGACGTCAACCTGGTCAGCCGCATCATCGAGCGCGGCCTGGTGAAGGACGGGCGCCTGGTGCGGCTGGTGGTGCGCATGCCGGACCGGCCGGGGATGCTCGCGCGGCTCACGACGGGAATCGCCCAGCAGGGCGCCAACGTGGTGGAGATCTACCACAACCGCGCCTTCTCCCGGACGGGCCTGGGCGAGGTGGCGGTGGAGGTGACGCTGGAGACACGCGGGCGCGGCCACATCGAGGAGTTGATGGCGAGCCTGGGACAGAACGGCTGGCAAGTCGCGGAAGAGACCTGAGCCATGACGACCGCCTCCCATGCCCCCCGCGGGCCCGGTGTCTGGGGCACGGCCGCCCTGCTCTGCCTGCTGCCCATCGTCACCTACGCCAGTGTCATCTTCCGCCGCTACGGGCTGCGCGATGACTACGCCATCCTCCGGGAAGCGGAGATGGAGCCCGGCAAGATCTTCCGGGTGTGCGCCTCGCAGGGGCGGCCCCTGTATGGCGCCTTGCTCGAGCTGTCCACGCGCCTCGCCGGCGACATCGATGGCCTGAGCGGGCTGCGGCTCTTGGGCGTCGTGGCGCTCGGGCTGCTCGCCGCCTCGGTGTTCCTGCTCCTGCTGGGCGAGGGGTGGCGTCCGGCGCCCGCGGCCCTGCTCGCCGCCTTCCTGCCCCTGGCACCCTCCGCGCAGGTGATCGCCAACTGGGGCATCTGCTGGCCCCAGGCGCCGGCCCTCCTGATGGGCATTGGCGCCTTCGCGCTCGCCCGGCGCGGCCTGCCCTGGCCGCCCCAACCCCTTCCCCGTTCCCATGCATGGCGGATCGCCGCGGTGGGGGCCATGGCCCTGGCGACGCTCACCTACCAGGCCAGTGGCCTGTTCTACGCCGTGCTGGTGGCGGCGGCCCTCGTGGCGCGGCGCGAGTCCTCCCTCCGGGACACCGCGCACTGGCTGGCGCGGCACCTGCTCGTCATGGGCCTGGGGCTGACCCTGGCGTTCGGCCTCACCAAGCTCGCCTTCGCGCTGGGATGGCTCAACCCCTCGGTCCGGATGGTGTTCGAGAAACACTGGCTGGACAAGTTCGCCTGGGCGCTCACCCATGTGCTGCCCAATGCCCTCGCCCTGTCCGTGCTCAACAGCAGCCCCGGCACCCCCTCCCCCGACGGCTATCGGCTCATGGTGGGCGTGACGCTGGTGCTCCTGGGCGCGGGGCTCGCCGTCGAGTTCCAGCGCGCGGGCCACAGGGGCGTGGGCCGCTGGCTGCTCGGCCTGGTGATGCTGTCCGCCATCACCTATTCGGTCAGCTTCCTCGCCGGAGAGCGCTGGCCCTCCTACCGCACCATCTACGCGCTCACCGGCGTGTGGAGCGTCTTCTTCGTCGCGTCGATCGTGAACCTCGGCGGCGTCTGGCCCTCGCGCGGTCCGCGCGTCGCGACGCTCCTGCTCGGGGGCCTGGTGGCGACCAGTGCGCTCCTCGCCCACCAGCAATCGCTCGAGCTGTTCGCGCTGCCGCAAGCCCGGGAGCTGGCGCTCATGGAGGAGGGCGCGCGCCAGGTGGTGCCCGAGACCCGGCGCCGGGTCTTCGTGCGCTACGCCAAACAGACCGACACCTCCGCCCCCCGCCGCTACCTGGACGAGTTCGGCTCCGTGTCGGTGGATGCCGAGTGGGTGGCCAAGGAGATGCTCCGGGAGCTGGTGCAGGAGCGCTTTCCCCAGGAACGGGATGTGAGCCGCCTCTACCGTTTCGCCGGCGGACAGGCCGCCACCGCGCCGAGCACCTACGACATCCTCGTCGACATGCGCCGGCTGCGGCCGGGCGCTGAACATCCGCGCGGGGTGTCTCTCCGCCAGCCTCCACCCCGATGACGGGGCCGAGAAACACATCCGTCGAGGCCGGCGGCTACAGCAAGCGCATCAGCTCCATCACGTGCGCGTCGTGCTCGCCGGCCTCGGCCAGGGCCTCCGCCAGGCGCAGCACGTAGTCGCGGTTCGAACCGCTGGGGCCGTGGGCGGAGCGCACCACCGCCGCGATCTCCTCCAGCGACGAGGGCCCCAGGTAGTGGGGATTGGACGGGCCGGCCACGTACACCAGGGCGTCCAGCAGCGAGGGCTCGCGCGTCTCCAGGATCACCCGGTGCCGCTCGTAGCCATTCTGCTCGCGGTAATCCAGGTGGGCCAGCACCTCCTCCACCCGCTCGGCGGCGATCCGGTACGCCATCCCCCAGCAGCGCGCGCCGGGCTCGGGCACCAGCGTCACCACCCGTCCGGGCGCCGCCGGCACCCCCCGGTGGTCCGTCGAGGACTGCCAGAAGCGCCGCACCCAGCCCTTCAGCCACGCGTGACGCCGCTCCTCGTACGCGAAGGAGGGACGGAAGATGAGTGAGCCATAGCCGAATATCCACATGGAGACGTTCCCGCGCGCCATCCTACGCGGCGACCCCGTGGCGGTCACCGGCTCCGTGCTCCCGGAGGGCGACGCGGGCCGCACGAACCGGCTGGAGGGGGAGCGGCGCATCATGCGCCCGAGGGCCCTACCGTGAGCTGGACCGGGAGACCTCGGCGACACGGAGGCGCTCCCGACGGACATTCATTCCCAGTCATCCTCCAGTCATTTTCCTATCACCCGTCAGTCATTTCCCAGTCATTCCCGGGTGGCTTCATTTCATGGGGGTGCATTGACATCCGGATTGAGAATGGTACCCAGTTAGTCATGGAATTCCCTCTTCGATCCAGAACACTGATCAGCCTGTCACTGGCACTCACGCTGGCGCAGGGTTGTGGCCCCGTGGAGCAGGAGCCCGAAATCGAGCCGGCCGCCACGGCCACGCGGGGGCTCGGCGTGAGCGGCTTCGCGGAGCTGCACCACCACATGTTCGCCGAGGAGGCGTTCGGAGGCGGGTGGTTCCATGGGGAGCACACGGGCGCCCTGACGCGCTGTGATGGCGGGTGGCCCGAGAGCGACCATGCCCGGGTGCGCATGGATTTGAGCAACCTGCTCAACCTGTGCCCCAATTCGAGCAGCGTGGACCTGAGCGGGGTGCCGGTGTTGTCGCAGCTCTTCGGCGTGGCGGGTGCGGTGGGCTCGGAGTTCATCGGGAAGATCGAGGGGACCGAGGGCGACACGGGCCTGCACGATGGCCGGCGCGACGTGGGCACCGAGTGGCCGCGCTGGGACACCATCGCCCACCAGCAGGCGTGGGAAGGCTGGCTGAAGCAGGCCCACGAGCGGGGCATGTCGCTGGTGACGGTGTCGCTGGTGAGCAATGGCTTTCTGTGCAGCGTGCTGCCGACGCAGAACCTGAAGCGTCCGTGTGACGAGATGGCGGACATCGACGTGCAATTGCAGATGGCCCGCGCCTTCGATGCGCGCACGGACTGGGCGGAGATCGCCCTGTCGCCCGCGCACGCCCGGCAGATCATCGCCTCGGGCAAGCTGGCCATGGTGCTCTCCATCGAGACGAGCAAGCTGTTTGGCACCAAGGACTGGCGCACGGAGCTGGATCGCGTCTACGCGCTGGGCGTGCGCTCCATCCAGCCGGTGCACCAGTTGGACAACCGCTTCGGTGGCGCGGCGCTGCACAACGCCATCTTCCAGGCGGCCCAGTTCATCGAGAACTGCCACATCGACACCGACTGTGGCGTGACGACGAACAGCTTCACGCTGGGCTTCGACGTGGCGCGGGACGCGGCGGGCAACTGCCGCAACACCAAGGGGCTCACGGACGAGGGCAAGGCGCTGGTGCAGGCGATGATGGCCAAGGGGATGCTCGTCGACATGGCGCACCTGTCGGAGAAGAGCGTGCAGGACACGTTCGCCGTCGCGCAGGCCAACACGTACTACCCCCTCTACATCTCGCACGGCCACTTCCGCGAGGTGATGAACCCGGACCTGGCGGACGACGAGAAGACGACCCCCGCCACCGTGGTGCGCTACCTGCGGCAGACGGGCGGCATGTTCGGTTTGCGCACGGCGCATGACGAGACGCGCACGTACACGAAGTCCGGTGTCGCCAATGACTGCCACGGCTCCAGCCGCTCGGTGGCGCAGGCCTATGAGTTCGGCCGCCAGGGCCTCAAGGTGCCCATGGCCTTCGGCGCGGACTTCAACGGCTTCATCCAGCAGACGCGGCCGCGCTTCGGGCCGCACGGCGCGTGCTCGGCCACCTTCGAGGCCGAGGCCGATGCGCAGGCCGCCCTCCAGCAGCAGTCCGGACCGGGGCGGCTGGGCACGGACTTCGACGAGTACGGCCTGGCCCACGTGGGCCTGCTGCCGGATCTCCTGACGGATATGGGGCGCGTGGGGGCGCACACGGAGGAGCTCGCCAACTCGGCGGAGACCTTCATCCGCATGTGGGAGCGGGCGAACGGACCGCGCACGGGGATGGCGGACGCGGCCAACGACATCGACACGAGCGGAGTCGCCCCCTATGAGGACAGGGCCGTGCGCGAGCAGCGCTACAAGAAGGTGGACGGGGCCTCGTGCAGCGGGGACGGCCAGTGCCAGTCCGGCTCCTGTGGCGGCTGCGCCGACCTGGTGGGCTGGTGCTTCACGCCCAACTCCAAGACCTACGGGGACACGTGCAAGTCGGACAAGGAGTGCTCGACGGGCCGGTGCGGCGCCGACTGCTATGTGAACCCCACGGGCACCTGCCTGTGTGACAGCGACTCGCACTGTGGCAGCGGCCAGTACTGTGGCTGGGGCCTGAACTCGGGCAAGTGCCAGAACAAGAAGAGCCGGGGCTCGGTGTGCTCCGCCGACCGCGAGTGCCAGTCGGGCACCTGCCGCATCACGTTCACCTGTAAGTGAGCCCCGGGCTCGCCTCGGCCGCTACTCCTCCGAGGCGAGCAGCTCCGCGAAGGGGGAGCCCTCCTCCCCCAGGGCCTTCAGCAGCGCGTCCACCTTCTCCACCTCGCGCCGCAGGGCCTTGTGGTGGTTGCGGTTGCGCAGCAGGCTCTCCCGTCCGAGCACCCGGAAGGCCTCGTCCCGGCCGAGCTGACGCACCGCGGTTCCCAGCACGAAGCCCCGGAAGGCATCCGCCAGGTCCAGGTCCAGCGAGCGCCGCTGGGCCTCCTGCACGAAGGCCAGGGCCGCCACCTTCAGCGCCTCTGGCAGCGGCCTCGTCCCGGGCGGACCCTCGTACGAGAGCGCCTGGGCCACGTGCTGCTCCTCCAGCACCACCTCGCCCGAGCCGCCGTGTCCCACCATCGCCAGCGTGTAGGCCCGCCGGACGATGTTGTCGAGCTGCCGCAGGTTGCCCGGCCAGGAGACGCCCGAGAGCAGCAGCTCCGCCCCGGGTGTCAGGCGCGCCGAGCCCGACGGCACGCGCTCGCGGTGCCGCCGGTCCACCATGTAGCGTGCCCAGAGGGGTATCTCGTCCCGGCGCTCGTCCAGCGACGGCATGCGGATGGGCAGCACGTTGACGCGGTAGTAGAGATCCTCCCGGAAGCGCCCCGCCCGCACCGCGCCCAACAGGTCCGCGTTGGTGCCGATGATGAAGCGCACGTCCGCGCGCTTCTCCCCCGTGGTCTCGCCCAAGGGCCGGTAGCCGCGCTCTTCCAGCAGGTGCAGCAGCCCCGCCTGCGCCTTGAGCGACAGCTTGTCGATCTCGTCGATGAACAGCGTGCCCCCCTCCGCCCGCGCCACGCTGCCCACGGCGTCCCGCGTCGCTCCCGTGAAGGCCCCCTTCCTCCAACCGAAGAGCTCGGCCATCTGTAGCTCCTCGGGCACCGTCACCAGATCCAACACCTCGAAGGGGCCCGCGCGGCGAGGGGAACGCTCGTGGCACCAGCGCGCCAGCCGCGACTTGCCCGCGCCCGTGGCGCCGCTGACCAGCAGCGTCTCCTCCTGCTGCGCGAAGACCCGCAGGATGGGCAGCAGCCCCGCCATCGAGGCCCCCACCACCGGAAGGAACTCGTCCACCTCCGTGGCGTCCACCGGACGCGCCGGCAGCGCCAGCAGGTAGGGGGCCACCACATCCGTGATGAGCCGCAACTCCTCGTCCCGCTCCCGCCAGACGAACTCCCGCCCCACCGCCGCCGGACAGTCCGCCTCCAGGGAGATCATCCCCTCCACCTCTCCGCCCGGGGCACGCAGCGGCAGCACGCAGACGTGCGAGGCCTGCCGGCCCAGGAAGCGCTGGCGGCTCTCATGGCTGCTGAAGGCTCCGCCCTCGGCGAGCGCCGCGTCCCCCTCCACCTGCGCGCCCTCGGCATGTGGCTCGAGCGAGCCGAGGTTGACGTCGATGGACACGGCACGGCGGTAGCGCACCACCGAGCGCCAGGCGGTGGCCGACGTCAGCAGCGCCGCGCCCTCCTCGGGGACGGCCAGCCGTGCCTGCTCGGCTCCGTGCTCCAGCGACACCAGGCGGCGGTAGGCATCGCCAGGCCGCAGGTGCACCACGCCCCTCAGGAGCCGGGCCCGGCCCGCGTAGCGGCTGGACGTCACCGCCTCCTGCGCCACGTCCATCGTCCGCCGCAAGGCGAGCGCCGCGGCCTCCTCGAAGTGCTTCGCCTCCCTCAGCGCCGTCACCAGTCCGGACAAGCTCTCGTGCATGCCGACACTCCCCGCGAGCCTCCGAGTGTATAGCGTACACATGCACCGCGTGGGCTTATGCTGCCCTCCCATGATGGAGCAGGTGCAGCACCCGCCCGCGGCCCAGGCGCTTCCCGAGAGCATCGGCCCCTACCGCGTCCGCGACGTGCTCGGGCAGGGAGGCATGGGCGTGGTGTACCGGGGCGAGCACCGGGACACCGGTGAGGCCGTGGCCCTCAAGACGGTGCGCGTGGCCTCGGGCGCCATGCTGGCCAGCATCCGGCGGGAGATCCACGCCCTGCGCAGGCTGCGCCACCCGGGCGTGGTGCGCATCGTCGCCGAGGGTGTGGGGGACGGGCTGCCCTGGTATGCCATGGAGCTGCTCGTGGGCCAGACGCTGCGCGGCTTCATCGACGCGCGGCCCCCGCTCGAGGCCACGCTCCACCTGCTGCGCCGGCTATGCGCGCCCCTGGCCTTCCTGCATGGCAATGGGCTCGTCCACCGGGACTTGAAGCCGGAGAACGTCTTCATCCGGCAGGACGGCGCGCCAGTGCTGGTGGACTTCGGCATCGCGGCGCAGTCCGGCGGCGCGCGCGAGGTGCTGCAGGTGGGTGGCGGCGTCGTGGGCAGCGAGGCGTACATGGCCCCCGAGCAGATCCGCGGGGACTTCGTGGACGCCCGGACGGACCTCTACGCGCTCGGGTGCATCCTCTACGAGGCCGTGACGGGACAACCGCCCTTCGTCGCGAGCCGGAGCGCGGGCGGCGTGCTCCATCAGCACCTGCGCCGCCAGCCCCTCGCGCCCTCCCGCGTGGTGGAGGGAGTGCCTCCGGAGCTGGACGTCCTGGTGTCGCGGTTGCTGGCGAAGCGGCCCCAGGACAGGCTGGGCTACGCCGAGGACGTGGCGGCGGCGCTCACCGCGCTCGGGGCCGGAGCCACCGAGCCCGACGTCCCCCGGCCCGTGCCCTACCTCTACCGGCCAGACTTCTCCGGACGCGGGGAGGTGCTGGGACGGCTCACTCGGGCGCTGGAGGAGGCCTCCCGGGGACACGGGGGGCGCGTCTTCATCGGAGGAGAGAGCGGCGTGGGCAAGACGCGCCTGGCCATGGAGCTGGCCACGGAGGCCACGTACCGCCGGCTCGCGGTGGTGACGGGTGAGTGCGTCCCGCTGAGCGCGAGCGGGGAGTCGCACGTGCGCGCCGCCCCACTCCACCCCTTCCGTCCGCTGCTGCTCGCGGTGGCGGACCGGTGCCGCGAGCATGGCGCCGCGGAGACGGAACGCCTGCTGGGCCCCCATGGCCAGGTGCTCACCGCGTACGAACCCACCCTGGCGCGGCTGCCCGGGCAGGACGCGCGAGCCGAGCCCCCTCCCCTTCCACCCCCCCAGGCGCGCGCCCGCGTCCTCACGAGCCTGCGCGACACCCTGCTCGCCCTCGCCCGGGCGCAACCGCTCCTGCTCGTCCTGGATGATCTCCAATGGGCCGATGAGCTGTCGTTGAGCTTCCTCGAGGCGCTGACGCCGGAGCACCTCCAGGGGCACGGCGTGCTCCTCGTGGGCACCTACCGGCTGGACGAGGCGGACGGCGCGTTGAGGCGGCTCGTCCAGGCCCCCGGCGGGATTGGACTCGAGTTGGAGCGTCTGGAGGCCACCAGCATCCGGGACATGGTGCGTGGGATGCTCGCCCTGCGCGAGGCTCCCGAGGCCTTCCTCGACACGCTCGTCACCCACGCCAGCGGCAACCCCTTCTTCATCGCCGAGTACCTGCGCGTGGCCATCGCGGAAGGGCTGCTGTCGCGCTCCGCCACCGGCGAGTGGCGGCTGGAAGTGCCCGGAACACGGGCCCGGGAGATGGTGCTTCCCCTGCCCCGCTCCATCGCCGAACTCATCGAACGGCGGCTGGCGGAACTCACGCGGGATGGTCACTCGCTGGTGCGGCTCGCCGCGGTGCTGGGCCGCGAGTTCGAGGGCGAGCTGCTGTCGGACGCCGCCGCCCTCGGGGACGAGGCGACGCTGGAGGCGCTCGAGGAGCTGCGCCGGCGCCAGGTGTTGGAGGAGGCCGGCGGGGGGCGGCTGCGCTTCGTCCACGACAAGCTGCGCGAGGTGGCCTACGGGAAGATGGCGGACGAGCGGCGCCGGGCCCTGCACCACCGCGCCGCCGAGGCCGTGGAGCACCGCCACGCCACCGAGTTGCCGCGCCACGCGGCCACGCTCGCCCACCACTGGTCCCAGGCGGGCGTCCACGGCAGGGCCCACCACTTCTTCGTGCTCGCCGGAGACCAGGCCCGTGCCGCCTACGCCAACCACGAGGCCATCACCTTCTATGAAGCGGCGCTCCGCGAGGCCGCGTTCCCACGGGACGCGGGTGCATCCGGCCAGCAAGCGGAGCCCCTCGCGCTGGAGCGAGTCCACGAGAGCCTCGGAGACGTGCTCACCCTCACCGGACGACAGGCCGAGGCCCGCGAGGCCTATGCCCAGGCGCTGGCACGGCTCGCGCGACACGAGCGCGTGCGGCGAGCAAGCATCCACCGCCGCGTGGGCAAATCCTGGGAAACCCATCACCAGCACGAGCAGGCCCTGAGTGCCTACGCGGCGGGAGAGGCGGCGTTGGAAGTGGGTCTGGGCGAGTTCCCCGAGGACGTGTGGCAGGAATGGTTCCAGATCCAGAACGAGCGCATCACCACGTACTACTGGCAGGCGAGGGTGCGGGAGATGACGGAGCTGGTGGAGCGGGTGCGCCCCATCGTCGAGCAGCGCGGCGCTCCCGCGCAGCGGGCGCGCTTCTTCCAATCACTCGTCCAGATGCGCTGCCGCACCGAGCGCTACCGCGTGTCCGACGTGACGGTGACGTACGCCCGCGCCTTCGTCCAGGCCAGCCAGGAGTCGGGGGTCCCCAGCGAGCACACCCTGGCGCGCTTCGTGATGGCCACGACGCTGCTCTTCCATGACGAGCTGGCCACATCCGAGGCGCTGATGCGTGACGTGCTGGCGGAGGCCGAGCGCGTGGGCGACGTGACGTTGCAGTCGCGCTGTCTGACGTTCCTCACCATCCTCCAACGCAGGCAGGGCCGGGTGGAGGAGACGCGGCGCCAGGCCTCGCGCGGCCTCGAGGTCGCCACGGCGGCGAACATGGCGGACTACATCGGCGCGGCCCACGCCAACCTGGGCTGGGTGGCCTGGCGCGAGGGCCACTCCGAGGAGGCCGGGCACCGCGCACGGACCGCGCTGGAGTGCTGGCGGCCACTCTCCCTCGTCTATCCCTTTCAATGGATGGCACACTGGCCCTTGATGGCGCTCGCGCTGGAACAAAACCAGACAACCGAGGCCCTCGTCCACGCGCGGGCCCTGCTCGACCCCTCCCAACAGCGGATGCCCGACGAACTCACCGGCCCGCTCGAGTACGTCCCCGACTGGGAGCTCCAACTGGCCCCGGTCTTCGAGGTGGCACGCCAACGCGGCTATCTCTAGCGCCACCGCCTCTCACATACTCTCCCGCGCTCCTCTCGCGGCTTCCCAGGACCCTCGACCATGCCCCGTCCATCCCGACACACCCACTTCTACATCAGCCCCGTCACGACCCACACCAGCGAGGACAGCGGCGCTCTCGGCTTCCGAGCGACGCTCCTCGAGGGGTTCGCCACCCGATTCTCCGCCTACGTCCTCGAGCCCCGGAGTGTAATGCCCCGGGACATCACCCACGAGGTGGAGTGGGTCCCCGGCATCGTCGCGGGCGGCGGCGGCGAGTTCGTCCCGGAATGGAGCAAGCAGGAGCTGCATCTGAGGGGCATCCGGAAGGGCCGCGCCACGCTCTCGGCCACGTACGAGGGGAGTTCGCTCACGGTCGCCATCGAGATCCTCGAGTCGGACATGCTCCTCTACGCCCCCGATGGCTTCATCTACCGGGTGCCCACCGAGGTCTGGACCCACGCCCGCCCGGCCCCTCCGCACGATCCCAATCCCACCCGAGTCGTCCGCTATCGCCCGGAGGAGCTGCCCAGCCATATCCAGAGCCTGCTGGAAAACGAGGTGGCGCTGGCCAATGTGCCGGGCGGCGTCAACCTTCCCAGCCCATCCCAGAAGGACATCGCCCCGAGCGACAACATCACCTGCTTCCTGCTCAACCTCAACAGCATCATGTTGAGCTACTCGCCAAGAAAAGCGCGAGCTCCCGGGAGCAATGCCGCGGTCCTGGACTCCCCCCCCGCGGAGGCTCCCGAGTCGGTCCGTTCCAAGCCCGCCGCCAGGAAGGCCCGGAAGACGGCGCCCCGCCGCAAGCGCGGATGACCCCCCGCGCCCCCAAGAACTTCCGGGCCGGCACGCACCGGCTGCTGGCGCCGGAGGAGACCCTCGAGCGCATCCGCCGGTTCATGCCCCTCATGGGCATCACCCGCATCGCCAACGTCACCGGGCTCGACACCCTGGGCCTGCCGGTGGTGATGGTGTACCGGCCCAACTCGCGCTCACTGGCCGTGTCGCCCGGAAAGGGATTGGACCTGATCTCGGCCAAGGTCTCCGGGTTGATGGAGTCGGTGGAGGGCTACCACGCCGAGAACATCCACCTGCCGCTCAAGCTGGCCAGCCATGCCGAGCTGCGCTTCAGCCACCCGCTCGTGGACGTCACCGGCCTGCCGAGGCTGTCGGCCAGCCTCTTCCACGAGCACCTGCGCCTGCTCTGGGTGGAGGGCGTGGAGTTGATGGAGGGCCGTGCGGTGTG
Organism: Cystobacter fuscus DSM 2262; assembly: GCF_000335475.2. Classification (NCBI taxonomy): domain Bacteria; kingdom Pseudomonadati; phylum Myxococcota; class Myxococcia; order Myxococcales; family Archangiaceae; genus Cystobacter; species Cystobacter fuscus. The sequence goes on from NZ_ANAH02000021.1 coordinate 138,594, forward strand.
GGTGCCCTTCGATCTGGTCCACACCTGCTTCACCCTGCCCCTGCCCACGGGCAGCGGCGCGTTCCTCATGAGCTCCAATGGGCTGGCCTCCGGCAACCACGTGCTGGAGGCGACGAGCCACGCGCTGTGCGAGGTGGTGGAGCGCGACGCGACCACGCTCTGGCACCTGCGTGACGAACGGGCGCGGCGCGGCACCCGGCTCGTGCTGGACACGGTGGACGATCCGGCCTGCCGGGACATGCTCGCGCGCTACGAGCGGGCTGGTGTCGAGGCCGCCGTCTGGGAGACGACGACAGACGTGGGCCTCTCCGCCTTCCTGTGCCGCATCGCCGAGCGCACGCCGGATCCACTCCGTCCCCTGCCCGTCACCCAGGGCATGGGGTGTCACCCGGCACGACAGGTGGCCCTGCTGCGCGCGCTGACCGAGGCGGCGCAGAGCCGGCTGACGCTCATCTCCGGGGCGCGGGACGACGTGAGCCTCCAGCGCTACGAGGGCATCCGGGACCTGGACCGCACCGCGCGCGCCCTGGAGCACATGCGCTCCGAGCCCCAGGTCCGCCGCTTCCAGGACGTCCCCACCTTCGAGGGGGAGTTCTTCGATGAGGACGTGGCGTGGTCGCTGGAGCGGCTGCGCGCGGCGGGACTGCGCCAGGTGGTGGTGGTGGAACTCACGAAGCGGGAGCTGGGCATTCCCGTGGTGAGGGTGATCATCCCGGGGCTCGAGCCCCTGCACGACATTCCCGGCTACAGCCCGGGGGCGCGGGCCCGGCGCATCCTCCAGGAGGCACGGCACTCATGAGAGGCCGCATCTACATCTTCACCGGGCCCACGCTGTCGGCCCAGGAGGGCCGGGCCGAGCTGGATGCCACCTTCCTGCCTCCGGTGGCCCAGGGGGACGTGTACCGCGCCGCGCTCGGCAAACCGGTGGCCATCGGCATCATCGATGGGTACTTCGAGCGTGTGCCCGCGGTGTGGCACAAGGAAATCCTGTGGGCCATGTCCGAGGGGATCCACGTCTTCGGCGCCGCCAGCATGGGGGCGCTGCGCGCGGTGGAACTCGCGCCCTTCGGCATGGAAGGGGTGGGCACCATCTTCGAGTCCTTCCAGCGCGGAGAGCTGGAGGACGACGACGAGGTGGCCGTGGCGCATGGCTCCGCCGAGGACGGCTACCGGCTGTTGTCCGAGCCCCTGGTGAACCTCCGCGCCACGCTGGCGGCGGCACGCGCCGCGGGGGTGGTGGGCCCGGCGACGAGTGCCGTGCTGGAGCGCGTGGCCCGGGACCTCTTCTACATGGAGCGCGCGTGGCCCACGGTGCTGACGCGGGCGGCGCGCGAGAGCGTGCCCTCCGTGGAACTGGAGGCCCTGCGTGCCTGGCTGCCCCGGGGCCGGGTGGACCAGAAGCGCCAGGATGCGCTGACCCTGCTGCGCACCCTTCGGGCCCGGCTTGACGCGGGGCTCGCACCGAAGCAGGTCCGCTACCACTTCGAGCACACCGATGCCTGGGAGGAAGTCCGGCGGCGCGCGAGCCGGCTGCCGCTCGGAGGAGCCGAGGGGGAAGACGTGGTGCCGGAGTCCCTGCTCGATGAGCTGCGGCTGCGCGCCGACCTTCCAGGGGCCTGGCGCGCGGCGCTCGCCCGGGCGCTGGCGGTGGAGCAGGCCGCGCGCCTCGGCAGGACCGTGGACGAGGAGGAATTGCGGCGCACCGCCGAGGTCTTCCGCGCCGAGCACGGGCTGTTGTCCGCCAAGGACTTCACGCGCTGGCGGCGGACGCAGCGCGTCGAGGACCTCGAGCGCTTCCTCGAGGAGGAGTCGCACGTGCGTTGGGTGGAGACGCTGTGCGCCACGGACGCAATGCGCCACCTGCCGGACCACCTGCGGGCCACGGGTGAGTATGGCCCCTTGTTGGAGCGGGCCCGGGACAAGGAGCGGGTGCTCGCCGCCAACGGGCTGGAGCACCCTCTGCTCGCGGATGCCGGGATGACCGAGGCGGAGCTGTGGCGGTGGTTCTTCGAGCAGCGGCGGGGACAGCCCGTGCCCGAGGATCTCGACCACCATGCGCGCGACAGTGGCTTCGCCGACGTGGACGCGCTGCGCCGGGCCGTGCTGCGCGAGCGCTGCTATGCCCGCCTCCGCTGATGCTTCTCCGCGGGACGCGGCTGCGTTCTCGCGGCACGCACGGCAGAGGGAGCCGTGAGCACGGCTCCCTCGGAAGCCCAGGGGATGGGGCGCTCCAAACGAGCTGGCACGAAGGGTGCTCATGGAGAGCGCCGCAACCCTTCACCACAGAGCAACCCCCTCCATGAGTCACCCGAAACGCTCCCCATTCCTTGATGCCCTCCCCATGGCCGCGCTGCTGCTGTCCGCTTGCGATCCCGAAGCTTCCCTCCAGGAGCCGCGGGCCAGCACCCAGGACGCGCAGGTGCTCGACGCACTGGCCTCGTGCCCGGAGGATTTCGTGCTCAATGGGGCGCAGTGCACGCGCGTCTCCTATACCCAGACCTTGGAGCCCGTCGCCGACGCCTATGTCTCCTCGAGCGCCCCGGGCACCAATTATGGCTCGAGCGGCGAGCTCATCGTCGACCGTTCCTTCAACGAGACCTTCCTGCGCTTCGACCTGAGCAGCCTGCCACCGAACGTCCGGGTCAAGTCGGTCAAGCTGAGCGCCACGGCGTACACCGGCTTTGCGTGGGGAGGAGACGGCAGCGTCTACACCTACTTCGTCCCGGATGACTCCTGGGCCGAGAACACCGTCACCTGGAACACGAAGCCCGCCGTATCGGGGGATGCGCTCGGCTCCTGGTGGCTCTGGTACAACGACAACATCGGTGACCAGGTCGGCTCCAACTCCAGCTCGGCCCTCATCCCGGTCGTGCAGGCGGAGCTCTCGGGGGACCGCCAGATCAGCCTCCGCCTGAACTCCCCGGGCTATCGCACCAACTACCGCTCGCGCGAGTACACCAACGCCAGCCAGCGTCCCAAGCTCCAGGTCACCTATGACTGGGTCACGACCCTGGAGCCGGTCGCCGACGCCTACGTTTCCTCGAGCTTCCCGACCGCCAACTACGGCTCGAGCGGCGAGCTCATCGTCGACCGTTCCTTCAACGAGACCTTCCTGCGCTTCGACCTGAGCAGCCTGCCGGCCAGCGCGAAGGCCACCGCGACCACGCTCTCCGCCACGGCGTACACCGGCTTTGCGCAGGGAGGGGACGGCAACGTCTACACCTACTTCGTCCCGGATGACTCCTGGGCCGAGAACACCGTCACCTGGAACACCAGGCCCGCCGTATCGGGGGATGCACTCGGCTCCTGGTGGCTCTGGTACGACGGCACCGCCAACGACCAGGTCGGCTCCAACTCCAGCCCGGCCCTTCTCTCTGCCGTGCAGGGGGAACTCGCGAGGGACCGCAAGGTCAGCCTCCGCCTGAACTCCCCGGGCTATCGCACCAACTACCGCTCGCGCGAGTACGCCAACGCCAATCAGCGTCCCAAACTCCAGATTGCCTACATCATTCCCGCGGCCGTGACGCTCACGCCCAGCGCGGATGCCTACGTCTCCTCGAGCGCCCCGGACTCCAATTACGGCTCGAGCAGCGAGCTCATCGTCGACCGTTCCTTCAACGAGACCTTCCTGCGCTTCGATCTGAACGGCCTGCCGTCGAACGTCCGGATCAAGTCGGTCAAGCTGAGCGCCACGGCGTACACCGGCTATGCGTGGGGAGGAGACGGCAGCGTCTACACCTACTTCGTCTCGGATGACGCCTGGGGTGAGAACACCCTCACCTGGAACACGAAGCCCGCCGTGCTGGGCAACGCGCTCGGCTCCTGGTGGCTCTGGTACAACGACAACATCGGTGACCAGGTCGGCTCCAACTCCAGCCCGGACCTCATCCCGGTCGCGCAGGCGGAACTCTCGGGGGACCACCAGATCAGCTTCCGCCTGAACTCCTGGGGCTATCGCACCAACTACCGCTCGCGCGAGTACACCAACGCCAACCAGCGTCCCCAGTTGGAGCTCGTGCTCGAGTAGAAGCCCTGGCACAGGCACTTGTGCCACCGGACTGTGCCACCTCCCGTGCCTCATGACCCCGAGGCACGGGCCTCTCGTGCCCTCCTCTCCTCTGTACGCCGAGGAGACGCCCCGGGAGGACAGGGCTCCAGGCCCCGGCACGCAGGCTGCAATGGGCTCCGTCGCAATCTCAGACGCCGCCGGGCGCTTCGACCCGGCAGGAGCCCCATCATGTTCAACCTGCGTTCCCGTTTGCTGTCCGCGCTGACCCTGGCCAGCGTGACCTTCTCCACCGCGTGTGGCCCCGCCGAGCCCACCACCGACACCGACGCCCCCGCCGAGGGGCTGGCCTGGCGCGAGGACGCCGCGCTCGCCGAGAGCCTCAACACCACGCCCACCGCGGCGTGGTGGTACTACGGGCAGACCCCCGAGCAGCTCTCCGCGCTGGTGAGCGCCAATGACGCTCGCATCATCAGTCTCCAGGTGGAGCAGGCCTCGCCGCTGCGCTTCACCGTGTCCCTGGTGAAGAACACCGGCACCCACGCCAAGGGCTGGTGGTGGTACTACGGGCTGACGGCCAGCCAGCTCTCCTCGTACCTCAGCACCAACAACGCCCGCATCGTCAGCCTGTCTCCCTATGAGGTGAACGGGACGACGTACTTCGCGGCGGTGATGATCAGCAACACCGGCGCCGACGCCAAGGGCTGGTGGTGGTACTACGGCGCCACCCCGGCGCAGATTGGCACCGTACTCCAGCAGAACAACGCGCGGCTGGTGGACCTCGAGAGCTACGCCACCAGCGCCGGCACGCGCTACGCGGCGGTGATGATCAGCAACACCGGCGCCGACGCCAAGGGCTGGTGGTGGTACTACGGCATCACCGGCAGCCAGATCTCCAGCTACCTGTCGCAGAACAACGGGTTCTTGACCCACATCCAACCCGCGGATGCGAGCGGCTCCACGTTCAACGTCATCATGGAGCAGAACCCGGGCATCGCCTGGTGGTGGTACTACGGCGCCTCCTCGTCGCGGCTCGCGGATGCCCTGTCGCAGAACGGCGCGCGGCTGCTGGACGTGAAGACGTACTCGTCGGGCGGCGTGCGCAAGTTCGCGGCCATCATGGTCAACAACTCGAACGCGGCCACCACGCGCATCGGCGAGCTGATGCGCGACGGGACGGATGGCGACACGGGCCACTACGTCAAGCAGGTGGGCGGCTCCGTGCAGGCGTCCCTCCAGGGCAACCTCGTCTTCGAGCCCGCCAGCACCATCAAGGCGCTCATCGGCCTGCACGCCATGCGCGAGGTCGACGCCGGCCGTGCCAGCCTGAACCAGCTCGTCAACATCTACGCACCGTCGTCCGGAAGCTGCCCCACCAGCACCATCACCGGCACGGAGACGCTGGGCAACGCCATCTACAACATGCTCGAGTTCTCCGACAACCAGCGCACCCGGGCGGTGATCGACGCCTTCGGCTTCGCGCCCATCAACCAGACAGCCGACGCCGTGGGCATGGCCTCCACCCAGCTCAACCACTACCCGGGCTGCGGTGGCCCGGTGGCCAACGCGCTCACGCTCGCGGACGCCGGCCGCATGTACGAGGGCATCGCCAACGGCACGCTGCTGTCCGCCGCCAGCCGCACCGCCCTGTACCAGCGCATGCCCGAGCAGGCCGGTGACTTCACCGGCATCCGTGGCGCGTTGAGGACGCTGGTGGACGAGGAGGGCACGAAGCTCGGGCTGAGCACCACCGCCCTCACCCAGTACAAGAGCCGCCTCATCTCCCACTACAAGGCGGGCAACTACACGCTGTGCGGCAGCGGCTCGTGCCTGGAACACATCTCGGTGGCCGGTGTGGCGGAGGTCCCCCGCTGCTCGCTCGGTGTGACGTCTACACAGAACTACGTGTGGGGAATCTTCATCTCCGGAGCCAGCAACAAGACCGCGGCGGGCAATACCTTCCATTCCGCCAAGGTCGAGCCCCTGCGTGAACCCATCCGCGCGGCCCTCTCCAACTGGAGCACCTGCTACCCGTAGTCTCTCACCGAGACAATCTCGAACCCGGCGGAGGCGGATACACCGCGCCTCCGCCGTCTTCGTTGCGCGGAAAGAGGCATGGCGTGCTGTTCGAACGCACATGGCGTCACATGTCAGTCTGATATGTTATAGATGGCGGACTCTCGCTCCAACCACCCTCCAGGCATGTCGGGGCCGTGGATTCCGGCGCTGCCCAAGGGGCATCACTCTCGCACTGGAGCGATTGAACTTCCCTATGGTCAATACATCCAGAACACCGCGGCTCGCGGTCCTCTTGTTAGCGACGCTCTTCTCGTCACTCGTAGCCTGCGGGGTTTATGCACCGGACAGGGACGGCGGCACGGCTCCGGGCAACCCCGATGCCTCCACGGCGGCCGATAGCGGCACCCCGGATGCGGATGTCGGCCCGATCCCGAACGGCCCCGACGCCTCCACTCCCCACGATGGTGGCGCCTCGGACGCGGACGGCGGCCCGACCCCGGATGACCCCGATGCCTCCACTCCCCACGATGGTGGCGCCTCGGACGCGGACGGCGGCCCGACCCCGGACGACCCCGATGCCTCCACTCCCCTCGATGGTGGCGCCACCACGTGTGGTGACGGCCTGAAGCAAACCGAGGAGGCCTGTGACGACGGCAATACGTCGAGCGGTGACGGATGTACGGCGACCTGCGACGCGGTCGAGCCGGGATGGGCTTGCGAGCTTCCGGGCAGGCCCTGCACCCGACTGCCAGTGTGTGGCGACGGAAAGGTCGAGAGCCCCGAGACGTGCGACGACGGCAACACGACCGCCGACGACGGATGTTCCGCCACCTGCACCCTGGAGCCGGGTTGGAGCTGCCCCGCCGCTGGTAGGCGCTGCCTCGCCGCGCTGTGTGGTGATCAGATCATCGCCGGTGACGAGGAGTGCGAGGACGGCAATGACCTCTCGGGAGACGGCTGCGGCAACCAGTGCCGCCTCGAGTCCGGATACAAGTGTGACACCATCGGCGAGCCGTGCGTCCGCACCATTTGTGGCGACCAGAAAGTCGAGGGAACGGAGCAGTGCGACGATGGCAACAACGACCTGGGTGACGGGTGCTCCCCCCTGTGCATGCGCGAGCCCCGGTGCACCAACGGAACGTGCCAGGCGGTGTGCGGAGACGGCATGCTCCTTCCCGGCGATACCACCGAGGAGTGCGATGACGGCAACACCCGCGCCCACGACGGCTGCTCTCCGGCTTGCAAGCTCGAGGAGGGCTTCATCTGCCAGTCCATCGAGCAGGACCCTCCTGACAGGGAGGAACTCCCCATCGTCTACCGTGACTTCCGCGGCTACGATCTGCCGGCCAGCGGCAGCCTGCCGCGCGGCCATGTCGACTTCGAGAACGCCAACGGCGCGGAGAGGGGCATCGTGGCCACCCTCCTGGGCTCCGACGGCAAGCCCGTGTACGCGAAGACCAACGGATCCTCCTCCACCACCCACGGCAAGGCCGCGTTCGATCAATGGTACCGGGACGTGCCGAACATCAACATGACGCTGGTCCAGACGCTCTCCCTGAATCGCCAGCCGAACGGTTCATACCGGTTCGAGGACACGAGCTTCTTCCCGTTCGACAGCGCCGGTTGGGTCGCCCGTGGCGTGGAACCCGTGCGCCGTGGGGGCGAGGGAATCGCTCACAACTTCAGCTTCACGAGCGAGACGCGCTACTGGTTCGAATACAAGGGCGTCGAGGTGCTCGAGTTCTACGGCGACGATGATGTGTGGGTATTCATCAACGGCCGGTTGGCCCTCGACCTCGGTGGCGTGCATGCGGCGGAAGCGGGCAGCATCAATCTCGCGCAGAAGGCCGCCGAGCTGGGCCTGCAGCGGGGGCGCATCTACGAGGTCGCGGTGTTCCAGGCCGAGCGTCACACCACGGGGTCCTCGTACCGGCTCACGCTCAACAACTTCACCACGCGCCGCACCCAGTGCGAGCTCCTGTGCGGCAACGGCGTCATCGACCAAGGAGAGCAATGTGATGATGGCAACAACACCTCCAACGACGGCTGCGGTGCCACCTGTCTGCTGGAAATAAGATGAGCGCACGCGCTCCGTAGCTCCTCAGCGCCCCCTGGCCTGGGACCCGCTCCCAGGCCCTTCTCGAGCGCACGCACATGTCCATGGATCCCCACCGCGAATATTGCCGGCGTCAGCACCGCCTCCTGGCCCACCACCTCAGCATCGAGGCGTGGTGCGCGGGAGACGACTGCATCCTCCTGGAGCGCAACCACCTGGAGGAGTTCCTCAAGCTCGAACGCTTCAAGAGCACCCGCGTCCAGTGGCTCCTGGAGGACATCAAGCCCTGGTTCAAGCACACGGAGCCCGTCTACGCCGGCCCCGAGGGTGACCTGTCCTCGCTCGAGGCGCTGTACCTCTCGCGCGTGCCCATCGCCCGGAAGTTCCTCGTCCGGCCGGATCCCCTCAACGCCGACGAGCTGATCGTCTGGTTGAGGAACAACGGCCTGCGCATCAGCCTGCTGCATTCGATCAGCGCGGTCATTCCGCCCTCGGAGGAGCAGATCGTCACCCGGCTGGCGCTGCTCGCCTCGGGGCTGTCCGAGCCGTGACGCGCCGCCCGGGGAGAGGCCATCTTCCCCGGACGGCGCGAGTCCCGCCGCGCGACTACTCGACCCAGTGGACCTTGCCCAGACCGGCGGGGATCAGGTCGCACACATAGAAGATGTCGTCATACGGATAGTTGTCATAGACGCCCCGGGCGGCGATGCAGCGCGCCGACTCGGGATGCGGCGCGTTGAACTCGGCGGCGAGCTGCTGGCAGTACGCGTTGTCGCCCTCGCCCCCGCACTCCTCGGTGCAGCTGTCGGCGCGGATCCAATACGGGTTGTAGAGGGGGTAGGAGTCCGCCTCGGTCCAGCACAGCCCGGTCGAACACTGCGCGTCGGAGGAGCAGCCGGTGCCCACGGCATTCAGGCCCTGCTTCTGCTCCGAGAGCACCTGGGGCGGCTCGGCCACCGTGCCGCCACAGGCCACGGGACCGAGCAGGGCGAGCGAGAAGAGAGAGACAGAGGCCGCGAGGATGTTCCGCATGGAGAAGAGCCTTTCCAGGTGAGGGGAAGACTCCAGGCAACCATTTCTGGCGCGCTGAGCCAAGTCACGTTGTCGCGACTCCAAACATTCCCGTCTGCTAGAGAGCCGTGAATGACCATCCACAACCGACGTATCCCGGGCGCCGCACGCGTGGTGCTCACGACCAGTGCGGCCGCGTGGCTCGCCGCGTGTGCCACGTCCGCGCCGCTGGACAAGGCACCCGCGCCGACGCAGCCCACCGCGGAGGCCGCCCCCCCGGCCCGCTCGCCGAAACCCACCTACGGTGGCTTTGGCGTGGACACCGCGGGAATGGACACCTCCGTCGCGCCCGGTGACAACTTCTACCGCTTCGTCAATGGCACGTGGCACGACAAGGTGGAGATCCCCGCCGACAGGTCGAGCTACGGCATGTTCACCACGCTCGCGGAAGAGGCGAGCCGGCGCACGCGCGCGCTGATCGAGGAGTCCGCGGGCGCCAACGCGCCCGAGGGCAGCGAGGTCCGCAAGCTGGGTGACCTGTTCGCGAGCTTCATGGACGAGGCGGCCATCGAGGCGAAGGGCATGGCACCGCTCGCGCCCGAGCTCGGCCGCATCGCCGCCATCGCCAACCGCAAGCAGCTCGCCGCCGCCCTCGGCGACACCCTGCGCGCCGATGTGGATCCGCTCAACACGGGCCACGTCAACACGGACCGGCTGCTCGGCCTCTGGGTGTCCGAGGACCTGAACGAGCCCTCCCGTTATGCCGCCTATCTGCTGCAAGGAGGCCTGGGGCTGCCGGATCGCGACTACTACCTCGTCGACAACGAGCGCTTCACGGAGGTCCGTCAGAAATACCAGCAGCACATCGCCGCCATGCTGCGCCTGGCGGGCATCACCGACCCGGAGGCCCGGGCCAAACGCATCCTCGAGCTCGAGCGCGACATCGCGCGGGTGCATTGGAGCCAGGTGGACACGCGGGACGTGCTCAAGGCCAACAATCCCTGGCCCCGGGAGGAGCTGGCGCGGCGCGCGCCCGGCCTCGACTGGGACACCTACCTGGGCGCCGCGGGCCTCGGGCAACAGCGCGAGTTCATCGTCTGGCAGCCGAGCGCGCTGACGGGAATCGCGAAGCTCGTCGGTGGCGCGCCCCTGCAGACCTGGAAGGACTACCTGACCTTCCACGCCATCGAGCGCGCCGCGCCCTTCCTGCCCAAGGCCTTCGTCGAGGAGAACTTCGCGTTCAATGGCCGGGTGCTCTCCGGCGCGCAACAGTTGCGCGAGCGCTGGAAGCGGGGCGTCGACGTGACCGGCGGGGCGATGGGCGAGGCCATCGGCAAGCTCTACGTCGAGAAGTATTTCCCGCCGGAGGCCAAGGCGGAGGCCGACAAGATGGTGCGCAACATCATCGCGGCGTTCGATCGGCGCATCGACGCCCTGGCGTGGATGTCCCCGGAGACGAAGAAGCGCGCGAAGGAGAAGCTCGCCACCCTCCAGGTGGGCATCGGCCACCCGGCCCGGTGGCGTGACTACTCGGAGCTGGAGATCGTGCGGGGGGACGCCTACGGCAACACCGAGCGCGCGTCGCGCTTCGAGTACCAGCGCGACCTGCGCAAGCTCGGCAAGCCGGTGGACAGGTCGGAGTGGTTCATGGTTCCGCAGCTCGTGAACGCGCTGAACTCCCCGCAGCAGAACTCCATCATCTTCCCCGCGGCCATCCTCCAACCGCCCTTCTTCGACGCGCACGCGGACCCGGCGGTGAACTACGGTGGCATCGGCTCCGTCATCGGGCACGAAATCGTTCACAGCTTCGACGACGTGGGCGCGCAGTTCGACGCGCGCGGCAAGCTGGAGAACTGGTGGACCCAGCAGGACGCGGCGAAGTTCAAGGCGGCTGGCCAGGCGCTCGCCGCGCAGTACAGCGCCTACCGGCCGCTGCCCGACGTCTCGGTCAACGGCGAGCTGACCCTCGGCGAGAACATCGCCGATGTCGCCGGGCTGGCGATCGCCCATGACGCCTACCGGCTGTCACTGGGTGGGCAGCCGGCGCCGGTGCTCGATGGCTTCTCCGGCGAGCAGCGCTTCTTCCTCGGCTTCGGTCAGGTCTGGCGCAACAAGTACCGCGAGCCGACGCTCCGCCGCCTGCTGCTGACGGATGGGCACTCGCCGGGCGAGTACCGCGCCTCGACCGTGCGCAACCAGGATGCCTGGTACGAGGCCTTTGGCGCCACGCCTGGTCAGGCCCTCTACCTCGCTCCCGAGCAGCGCGTGCGCATCTGGTGAGGGTGTGAAGCGAGGCACCGAGGAGCAGGAAGTCCTCGGTGCCAACGAGCGGGGCCGCGCATCCATGAACGTGGAGCCGTTCCACACGGGCCGGCTTTCACGTGTCGAAGCGATAGGTGGTCTCGCCGCTGGAAGCTCGCGTCGCGAACCGCTGACAGAACGTGTTCAGCTCGGAGTAGGAGTCAGTCGGCAAGACGCCCCGAAACTCCAGATGGGTCACGAGGCAGAAGAGCGAGACCTCCAGGAAGCTCAGGTCCCGATGCGGCGGGAGCGAGGCGAGCGCGGGCCTCGCGTTCTCCTCCAGCCACGACATCATGTTGCTCAACCCCTTTCGCATCTTCGCGCGGTGGGCATCGCTGTCGCTGGTGCCGGCCAGCCCGGCCATGATCAGCGCCACTTCCGTCGCCATGGCCTGAAGCACGAGCTCCTGCGCATTGGCGAGCAATGGCTCGTCGAGGTCTTCTGGCCAGACCACGCGGGGACTGGGACTCGAGCGCCGCCACAGCTCGCGACAGACATTGAGCGCACCGAACCAGACACCTCGGGACGTCCGCAAGACCGGGATGCGGAGCGCGGGGTTGCCGCCGTAGTCCTCCGGATTGGAGGACATGAGGTCGCGCACCACCTGGAAGGAGTAGTCGACGCGCATCTCCGCGGCGAAGATCCGCGTGACGCGCGTGAAGTGTGAGCTCGAGCGGCCGATGAGGACTGGTCTGGCGAGTTCTTCGAGTGCAGCGGGCATGCGTGTTCCTCCGAATCCGGGGCAAGAGCCATCCTGAGCTGACACCGTACACGAGCGCCTGCCCAGGCCCCCCTCCCTCAGGGGCGAGGCAGCGGCTTGGGCCTTTGGGGAACAACTGGACCGACCCCTGGTCAATCCAGAGGGGCATCCCCACCTCAACAAGGGGGAGGTCCCATGCCAGAGAAGACCAAGAAACTGCGTGCCAAGACAGCCAAGGCCAAGGGCACGACGATGACGGTGATGGCCTCGGATACCGGCGAGGTCCCCGCCGGGAAGAGCGCCCACGCCCTCAAGAAGAGCCGCGGTATCGTCGGCAGCACTCGGACCACCGAGCGCTCCGTCAGCCGACGCCGCCCGCCCGGTGAGGGAAAGACGGCCCAGAGCCTCAAGCTGCCCCTGCCCGAGACCGGCAGCAGCACTTCGCGCCGCGAGACGATTCCGGACGAGGCCGCCGCCGCCTATCGCCAGGGGCACCGCCGCAAGACGGTGGCCACCGAGGAGGCCGCTGCCTACCGCCGCGAGGAGCGTCCCAAGGTCCCACGCAACGAGGCGAAGCAGCGCCAGGAGGCGCGCAGCAAGCGCGGCTCGCCCGTCCAGGGCCGCAAGAAGGCTCCGAGCGAGATGGACATCACCCGCCGGGGCGGACCGCGCAAGCGTCTCCCCCTGCACGGTGGCTGAGACTCCACGAGGGCTGTCCCCTGGCGCGCCCAGGCGGACGAGCTTTGGGAGCGCTCAGCCCCGCTTGCCACCGGCCGGGGGCGCCTTGCCTTTCTTCGCCTTGCCCTTCTGGAGCTTGTCCTTCGTGCCGGTCGGCTCGACGCTCGCCGCGATGGTCCGCAGCGCGTCCGTCAGGTCCTTGCTCGAGGGAGCGCGCTCCGGATCCACCAGCCATTGCAGCAGCAACCCGCTGAGGAGCGCCTGGTAGAACGAGCCGACCGCCCACGCCTTCCTGTCGGCGGTGGCATCCAGGTTCTGGAACAGCTGGGCCATTTGGACGCGCCCCGCCTCCAGACCGGTGGCGAGCTGCTCGCGGACCTCCGGCACGTGCCCGATGCTCGCGTAGACCTCGAGGCTCGCGGACACCATCCCCCGGTGCGTGGCGAACGACTCGAACACCCGCTTCCAGATGGCCTCGAACCGTTCCAGGGGCGAGGCCTCGGGTAAGAGCTCGGCGGCCAGCGCGCGCTTCATCTCCTCGCCCCACGCCTCGCACGTCTGGACGAGGGCCGCGTTCATCAGCGCCTCGGTGGATTTGAAGTGGTAGCCGATCGCCGCCAGGCTCGTTCCCGCCGCGGCGGCGATGTCGCGTGCTGTCGTCCGCGCGTACCCCTTCTCGTACAGGCAGCGCCTGGCTCCCGCGAGCAGATCCTCACGATTTCCCATGGTTGGGAGCATACCCGATGCCGGCACAAACGTCTTGGACACTTGTCCTAGACTTATGTTCAAGACGTTTGTACAAATGTCTCACCCATCATGAAAATCGCCATCGTCGGTCCCGGAGCCATCGGCAGCACATTCGCTTTTCATCTCGCTCGCGCGGGTCACGACGTGACGGTCGTCGCGCGCGGTGCACGCCTCGCGTGGCTCGAGAAGGAGCGCGCCATCGTCACCACGGAGGAGCAGCGCGCACCGGTCGAGGTGAGTGCCACGCTCGACGCCATCACCCCGTGGGATCTGGTGCTGGTCACCGTTCTCGAGCACCAGGTCGATGAGGTGCTGCCCGCGTTGCGACACAGCGCCGCGAAGCAGGTGATGTTCATGTTCAACACCTTCGCGCCACTCGACCGGTTGCGCGACGCGGTGGGGGCTCACCGCTTCGTCTTTGGCTTTCCGGCCATCTTCGCCGAGTTCAAGGACGGCAAACTCAAAGCGCAAGTCATCCCGCGCTCGCTCGCCGCGCTGCAGCTCACCATCGTGACGGACCCCGCGTGGGCCGAGATCTTCTCGAAGGCCGGCATCCCCACCGACACGCAGACCGAGATGCACAGCTGGTTGCGCACCCACGCCGCGGTGGTGGTGCCCGTGATGATCACCGCGACCCGTGTGCACGAGCGCGGGTCCGGGCTCTCGTGGAAGGAGTCGCACGAGGTTGCCCTCGGCCTGGCCGAAGGGTTCGCCCTCGTTCGCTCACTCGGCCATCTGGTGACGCCTTCGAACGTGGCGGTCCTCGGCAAGCTACCGGCGCCGCTCACCACGCTCGGGCTGTGGTTGCTCAGCCGGCACCCCATGATGGCCAGCCTCGGAGGGAAGGGACCCGGGGAGGCACGCACGCTGATCGACGCCATGGTCGCCGCCGCGCCGGCACGGAGCGCGAGGCTTCAGTCGCTGCGGCCGTGATGCCGCTCGGCCTCCAGATGTTTCGTCCCGTCGACCGGGGTCGAGGAAGAACACCCACCCGCCCGCCACGAATCGCCCCAGGATCGAGGGGCTCAGTCCGGCATGGCGTCGAAGGCCGGGAGGCCCGGCGGTAGCGCGACCCAGGCCGGGCGGCTGCGGGTGAAGATCGCGATCTGCGGACGGAAGGACGTCGGATCGTCCAGGGAACCCGCGTAGATGGTGTGGGAGTCGTCCTTGCCGACCTCGCCCCCGAACACGAGCCCGCCGCAGACAGGACAGAAGTTGCGCACGGCGTCGGTGCCCTTGTAGGACTTTGACCAGAACTGCCGTGTCTCGCCGCTGAAGCGAACCGCGCTGCTCGCGAACCCCATGAACGGGATGAACCCCGAACCGGAGGCCTTCCGGCAGTCGGCGCAGTAGCAATAGCCAGTGAACAACGGTTCCCCCTCGGCTTCGTACCGCAGCGCGCCGCAGAGACAACCGCCCGTATGACGAACCTTGTTCTCACCCATTCCGGGGTTCTATCCGGCGTCCAACTCGCGGACAATCCACGACGTCAGCGTTCGACGATGTCGGCGCTCTGCAGGTACGGGGACGCTTCGACAATCGATTGCACGGTCCAGCCCCTGTTGGCTCCGTGGCCTTTCTCATCGCAATCGCCGTCGGTGTGGATGCCCACCAGGTAGCCTTGACGGTTGAGCACGCCAGCGCCGGAACTCCCCACCAGGGTGTCCAGGTCCGTGTAGTAGACGAGCTGATTGCATGAGTCCAGGAACCTGCCTTCGGCGATGACCTTGGGCCGGCCCCGGGGATGCTGGATGATCGCCAACCGCTCGCTCGCCCGGGTCGTCAGCAAGACCGGCGTGACCGCGGGAAGCGCGTCGAGCTGGATGAGCGCATAGTCGGGCGCGAGCGATTGCTCGATGACCGAGCCCTCGACCACCAGCGGGTCGCCGTCGGGCTCGTTCTCGAAGTTGAAGACCAGCAGCGACCGGTCTCCGAGCCCGACACAGTGACCCGCGGTCAACACCACCGGTCCCGCGCTCGCCTCAATCAGCGTTCCGGTGCAGCGCCCGTCGATCAGGACGACCGCGTCTTCCCTGTCCTGGACGACATCGGCGAACTCGCCCTGGTAGCTGTTGATGGGGGTGAAATCGAGCGTCGGACCGCACTGCCAGAGGCTGCTCACCTCTGGCTTCTTTGGCTCCTCGCAGACCAGGGGAGCCGCGGGCACCGCCGTTCCACAGGCCGCGAGGCCCAGGACGACGGTGCCCACGAGGAACAGGCCCCACGGAGTGATGAACGGACCAGGGGGCCGCGGTACCATCTCAGTAGAGGTAGTTCAGCGCCGTCTTGTCGGAGCTGGTCCACTCGCCGGTCTCGGTCGAGCGGAAGCAGGAGTTCATGATCGAACCGCCCACCGTGGCCGTGCCCGACGTGCCGGGGATGAGGATGGCACCCACGCCCGCGGTGCCCTCGTTGGTGGCGGTGCCGCCGCAGCTGATGGAGCGGTTGTAGTAGTCCGAGTGGCGGAAGCCGATCGCGTGGCCGAGCTCGTGCGTGATGACGTGCTCGTTCACGTCAGCGCTGTAGCTCTGCAGCCCGGTGCCGATATTGATGGTCCCGTAGGGCTTGCCGCCCGAGGGGAAGCCCGCGGAGCCGCCGGCGCCGGACATGGTCGTCGCGGTGATGTTCGCGGTGCAGCCGGTGGTCGGTCCCCGCGCGAAGGTGATGCGCAGCCCCAGTCCGTTGTAATTGGCGATGGCCGCATCGAGCCCGGCGCTGAGCCGGCTGTAGCTGGTGAACGAGGAGGTGGGGTTGACGCAGATCTTCGTCACGGAGGTGCCGACGATGTTGGTCGTCTGGTACTGCTCCGCGCTCTCCTTGCCCGGCTGGAGCATCTCGCGGGACGCCTCGAGGGTCACGTGGGAGTCGAGCCCCACGTACACGGCACCCTCGTGAACCATGATGTCGTCGGCCGGAAACCCAGCCTCGACCAGGTTGGAGATGATCTCCTGGTTCTCGCTCTGCATGTCGGCACCGCAACCAGACAGCACCGCGCCACAGCTCGCCACGAGGATTGCCGCTCTCTTGAACATTTTCGTTATCCCGTTGTCCTGAGGTTGGACGCGCTCGCCTGGGGGGGGTCCAGCCGCGACCGCGCGCCCCTTTCCATGAGCAACCCTCGGGCCAAGCCCTGGCCACACCGGAAAACAAGGACTTGGCCAGCAATACCCGCTTAATCCTGGAGCACGGCTGCTCCCGTCATCCCAGGACTTATTGTAAAGAATCCTGACATTTTGGGGTGAAAGGGCTGTCAGCTCAAAGGGTTGCGCACACGACACCGGACTGTCCGAGTCTCGGACGGGGTGCTGTCCATTCGGACAGTCGGCCCTTACCACCCCTCGCACGCTCCAGGGTTCGATGTTGAACCGGATGCGCTCTGAGTCTCTGGAATGGGCGTGAATACGCTCCCGGTGTATCAAGTCCCCCATGAACATGCGCCACTCCAACCTCCCCCTCGCCGCGCTGCTGGGCGCGGCCCTGTCCTTCCTCCCGGGCTGCGAGACCACGAAGTCGAGCAGCCCTTCCCCTTCCGACCCCCAGACCCAGGAGCCCGCCATGCAGGCCGCTGAAGCCTGGAAACGCTCCCGCGTGGGCGACCGCGTCACCTACTCCTTCTCCGCGACCCACGGCTCCGAGCCTCGCGGCGGCGGCACCGCGCGCACCCTCGGCGGTCAGCTGACGCTGGAGGTGGTGGCCGTGCAGCAGCCCTGGGTCTGGGTGCGTCTGGCCTTCACCGACGAGGCCGGCAAGCCCCTGTCCCACCCGCGGCTGGCGCAGGAACTCCTGATCCCCGTGCGCGCGGACACGACGCGCACGCTCGACGTGCCCCACGCGGGCGAGGCCACCGCCGAGAAGCCCTCCAGCGCGGGCCGCACCTGGGAGGCCACGCGCTACGTCAGCGATCAGCGCCCCGTGGACGGCCCCCTGCGCACGCGCGTGTACGCCAACACTCCGGGCCCGCTCTACCTGACGCACGGCCTGCTCGACGCGAACACCACGCTCTCCGGCTTCGGCGCCTCGGGCGGCTTCCAGCTCACCCTGCGTGAGTTGCGCGAGGGCTCGGCGGATGCCAACGCCCCCGTGCCCGCGCTGGAGCGGCCCCTGGGCCCGGGCGCGTACTACGAGCGGAGCGTGGACGTGGGCCCCTCGCCCAGCGTGCAGCGCGTGTGCTTCGCCGCCGAGCGTGGCTACCTCCTGCGCACCGAGGGCCCCATCGACCCCCAGGCCGCTCCCTGCTCCGACTTCTCCCAGGCCGAGCCGGAGCCCCTCGAGGAGCTGCTGATCAACCTGCCCTGGGAGGCGCTGTCCTCGGGGGACTGGCCTCCCGCCGCCGCCGCGTCCGGCACCCGTGGCACCTTCACCGTGGAGGGCCGCGGCGTGCCCGCCCTCATCGAGCAGCGCACCGAGAACGTCGAGGGCACCCAGCGCGTCTTCTCGGAGACCTACGCGGCCGAGCCGTGGGCTCCGGCGCTCGCGGGTCTGCCCTATGAGGCGCGCTTCCAGCCGCTCGCCAGCGGCACCGAGCGCGTGGCCGCCGGTGGCAAGCGCGAGTCCGAGGGCGGCACGCGCCTCGTGCGGTGGGGCACGTGGCTCGGGGGCCAGAAGTAACGCCAGCCCTCCACGTCGTCAGCCTCGAGGTGGCGCCCGACTCCGAGTCGGCATGACTCCAGTGGAGCATCGGAGTCGAGGCGTCCCTCGAGCAGCACCAAGACCATCACGACGACGAGCCCCACGAGCCCGAGCGTGTGACATTCACGGCGGGTATGTGTTTCTATTGACCTGTTCTTGGGCCCTGGCCCAAGAATGCGAGGCATGAATCCGCTCACAGAGAACCCCTCGCAGCGAATTGTCGACCTGAGCTTTGGCTTCATCTACTCCGCCGCACTGTGCGCCGCGGCGGAACTGGGCGTGGCCGACCTGCTGGAGCAAGGCCCTCGGAGCGCCGCGTCACTCGCGAAGGAGTTGGGGGCCGATCCTCAATCGCTGTACCGACTCCTCCGCCTGCTGGCGAGCGCGGAGGTGTTCTCCGAGGATGACTCCGGGCACTTCTCGCTCACGCCCGCCGCCAATTACCTCCGCACGAACGCACCGGGCTCTCTGCGCAGCGCCGTGCTGATGCTCACGCAGCGCACCTTCTGGGCGCCCGCCGGGGAACTCTCGCAGACGGTGCGCACGGGGAAGGACCCCTTCGACCGCATCTTCGGCGCGCCCTTCTTCGACTACCTCGAGCGTGACGCCAAGGAAGGGGCCCGCTTCCACCACGGCATGTCCTGCCTCTCCGACCTGGAGAATGGCCCCATCGCCAGGAGCTACGACTTCACGGCGATGCAACGCGTGGTGGACGTGGGGGGAGGACATGGCGGCTTCATCATCGAAGTGCTCAAGGCCAATCCCCAGGTACGCGGCGTGCTCTACGATCATCGCCACGTCCTCGCCGAGGCCCGGCCCACCCAGGCGGGCCTGGCGGACCGCTGCGAGCTCGCGGAGGGGGACTTCTTCGAGTCGGTGCCCGCGGGCGCGGACGCGTATCTCCTCAAGCGCATCCTCCACGACTGGAGCGACGAGGTCTGCGTCCGCATCCTTCGCAATTGCCGAAAGGCCATGCCGGCGCACGGGCGCATCCTGGTCGTGGACGCCGTCATTCCCCCGGGGAACACGCCGCATGACGGCAAGCTTTTGGACGTCTTGATGATGATGTCCCTGCCGGGGCGCGAGCGCACGGAGGAGGAGTTCAGGAAGCTCTTCGCCCAGGCGGGGCTGCGGCTCACGCGCGTCATCCACACGCCGGCCGCGCTCAGCATCACCGAGGCCGTGGCGGCGTGAGCGCCAGTCACCCCCGTACTCCTACGGCGACTCCGAGCCCGAGAGCGCGTCAGCCGTGCCCAGGTATTCACGCGCCAGCTCCCGGATACCGAGTTGCTCCAGGTGCAGCCCCGTCGAGAGCCTCTCGATGATGCTCCATTCCCAGATGGGCTGCTCCTCCACCCCGGTGCGCTCCGCCAGCAACCGGCTTCGTTCCCGTGCGAGCGCTCGGGCTCCGCTTCCCCGGAGATCCTCGTTCCAGCCTCGCAGCACCACGCCCAGGTCATAGGCCGGCTCGATGTGCAGCCCGTCCGGATCCACGAACTTGAACTCCGGTCCGGCCTCCTCCCTCGCCAGCAGCAGGTTCCCCTCGTGGGGATCCCCATGCGCGAGGAGCGCCCGGCTCGAGGAGAAGCTCGCGGCCCGGCGCTCGATGTACCGCAGCGCCGTCTCCACCGTCCGCCGGTCGCACGGGCCTCCCAGGCTCCGCCACGTCTCCTCGATGAACCGCGCCAGGCTCTCCGCCTTTTCGGCTCCGTTCATGAGGCGCATCCCGCCCGGCATTGGCATCCATGCGACTCGCAAGGTGTCGCACAGCGCTTCCACCTGGCGGCGCATCGGCCATCCGAGCCCACCCAGCGCGGGGCCCAGCCGCTCCAGCAGCATCGCCCGTCGTTCTTCATCGTGACGGAGCAGCCGCGCGTAGCCTCGCCCTCCGGCGGCTTTCAGCACGCTCGCCTCCGTCCCGCCCGCTGTCGAGCCGGGCAGTCCAATCTTCAGCACGACCTCCTGCCCATCGGCCGTTCGTGCCTCGGAGAGGAAGGCCTCGCTGCCCCCGCTCAGTGGACGTCCCAGGGTGAGTTCCCACTCCCCGCACAGACTCGTGACCACGGCTCCGAGCCCGGCCAGCCAGCTCAGCCCCGCTTCGCCCCCGGCCCGCGCGCGCTGCTCCACCCACTCCGATACCGTCGGCGCTCCCGGATCCACCGCGGGTCCGGCGCGCTCCCGTCGCTCGTCCGGCTCCGTTGTTCGCGGTGGGGGGCTGGTCATTCGCGAACGGTATCAAGTCGTGCCCGGCCCGGCTGAGCTTCCCTCTCCTATACTGTGCGCCGACGTGGGCTGGCCGAGACGGGCCAGCGCCTGGGGCCTGGCCCCGAACAGAAGGAGCCTGCCATGGGAATCACGATGTCTCCGCAAGAGTACGCCACGGCGTTCCGCTTGCTCGCGGCCTCCGCCCGGCACCCCGAAAACATCCAGCAGGTCGTCGAGGAACGAATCCTCCCCCGGCTACCGAAGCAGCCCACGCTGCTGGATGTCGGCGCGGGATCGGGCAAGGTGGCCGAACGACTCGCACCACACTTCAGCTCGCTCACCTTGCTCGAGCCCAATCAGAACCAGATCGCCGGATTCAAGCTCGAGAAGGCGAAAATCCTTCTCGAGCCCCTGGAGCACTACCACTCGCCCGAACGATATGAGCTCGTCGTGTGCTCGCACGTGCTCTACCACGTGCCGCTCTCCGAATGGGGAGCGTTCATCGACAGACTGCTCTCGTTCGTGCGCCCCGGAGGCTCCTGCGTGATCGTCATGGCCGCTGCCCGGGGGCCCACCTACGAGCTGTGTCGCGACTTCTCGGAGACGATGCTGTTTGGCGAGCAGTTGCTCACCACCATGCAACACAAGCGTCTGCCGCACGAGGTACTCCCGACGATGAGCGGGTTCGTGGCGAGGACCTTCGAGGAGATGTACACACTCTGCCGCTTCTTCGTGCTCGAGGGCTGCTTCACGGCGGAGCAGCTCGCCGCCCTGAGCGAGGACGAGGTGCGCGCGCTCGATGCGAGGATTCGCGTGCACGCCGAGCGCTGCCGGGGCGAAGACGGCGTGTATCGCCTGGAGCAGGAGGAGGATCTGATCCTCCTGCCCAGGACGTAGCCCTCCGCCGGGGCCGTCGGCGCCCGCGCTCACTGCGCCAGCGCGTACCCCAGCAACCACTCGGCGCCGCCCAAGCCCTCACAATCGGCTTGGTTGGACGCGAAGTGGTACTGGTCCGTCGCGTTGTAGCAGCGGTACACCGGCAGCGTGCCGGGCTGAGAGTCGCGGTACAGCCACCCGGCGGTACGCAGTCGCGTGTACCCACCGGACGTGCACGTGCCGTCATTGGTG
This sequence comes from Cystobacter fuscus DSM 2262, assembly GCF_000335475.2. Taxonomy (NCBI): domain Bacteria; kingdom Pseudomonadati; phylum Myxococcota; class Myxococcia; order Myxococcales; family Archangiaceae; genus Cystobacter; species Cystobacter fuscus. The sequence continues at coordinate 160,074 of NZ_ANAH02000021.1, forward strand.
AGCAGATGGTCCGGGTGGCCGGGCCATTGGCTGACGCAGTCCTCCAGCTTGTTGGAGGGCAGCGTCGGGTGGGGCTTCGTCATCACATAGCCCAGGTGCTTGTCATACGCATACGTGCTGAAATTGCCGACCACCGGGGCCGTGGTCGTCCAGCGGTCCTTGGCCGAGGCGTTGTACCAGCGGGACAGGGCAATCCCCACCTGCGGTGTCACGGGCGACGGGGACACGCTCGTCGACACATCGCGGAACACCAGGTAGCGCTTGTCGAAACCCTCCCCCGGTTGGACATAGACGTGGGTGAGCAGGAAGGTGCTGCCCAACTGATTGCTCACGTCGTCGTAGTTCATGACGCTCGGATAGGCGATGAGCTCCGTGGGGGCGGGCCGGTTCCAGTTCTCGTCATCCAGCGGGACGAGCGGCTCGCCCACGGTGGTGAAGTTCACCTTGTCCCGCGAAAAGGACAGCTTCAGCCCGCCGAACCACTTGTCAGAAACCAGCAGCAGGAAGTCCCCATTGGCCGTCCAGCGCCCCGCCGTCACGCCGAGCGAGCCGAGCGACGTGGCATCTCCCCCGAGCCCCGGCTGGCTCCAGACCCCATTGAAGTACTTGAACCAGTTGCCGGGCCCCGGGTTGGAGACCGGAGCGCGCGCCACGATGGTCCGCCAATCCCTGGCGCGAAGGCAGTACGCGTAGAAGTAGCCGTCCTTGCCATCGACGAAGGTGCAATCCCCCTCGCCGGTGATGCTGCCGGCGGCCGGCGCATCCATGCCGGTGATGATCTGCCCCCGCACCGACCAGGAGAGCCCCTCGTCCGTGGACCATGCGTAGGCCATGGACTTGTGCGTCTGCCCCACGCCGTAGTCGCAGGAGCGCTCGGCGTGGATGAAGCCATGCACGCCGCTGGCCACCTTCTCGGTGTCGTTCATCCACTGGCCACACTCGTTGTACGCGCCGGTGGATCCCGGGGACAGCACCCGTCTCCGCGCGCCGCCCGTGGACCAGGGGTCCGTGCCGTCCACGGCGTACGAGGACGCATTCGAGCTGAAACCCCGCCGCTGGCCGCTGGTCAGCTTGATTTCGTTGTAGGGACTGTCCAGCTCGTCGCCCGCGGGGCCCCGGGACACCATCGGGCGTCCGATGCGGATGCTCAGACACTGCGTACAGAAGGACTGCGCCAGGGACTCGCCCGATGGCACGAGTATCCCTCCTACCAGCAGCAAGCCCCAACCGATCTTCGACAGACGTGACATCAAACAGACTCCTCCGTGATTTACAGAGAGGCCAACAGCACGGTGCTTCGGGGCGAAATGCTCTCCCCTCCCTGGAGCACGGCGGCGGCCCTTTCGGGCTCATCGTATGGCCACGGTGCCGCCGCGCCAGTCGGCGGAGCTCCAACGCTGGAAGGCGCCCAGGGCCCCCGGGCTGTCGGCGCTCTTCTCCGGCAGCAAGGTGTCCCGCTTGAGCACCTGGAAGGAGGATTTGATGCGACCCTCCACCAGGGCCTCGCGGGCCACCAGCACGCGCGAGCCATCCGGGGAGAAGCCCGCCAGCTCCACGTAGCCCAGGCTGGGCTCGGTCGCCGCGGGCGCCAGTGCATCCAGCACCCATCCCTCCCCTTCCTGGTGGAAGACCCACAGCTCGGTCCACCCCTCCAGCAGTTGCACCGCCACCGCCACCGCCGAGCCCTGGGCGGACCGCCGCACCGAGCCCGGCCATACCAGCCCGTAGGTGCAGCGCTCGAAGAGGGCGGACCCTGGAGCCTTCGCGTCCGCCAGGCGCAGGCACGTCTCCCCCGGCTGTCCCTTGGAGAGCGCGAGCACCGGCCCGGCCCCTGGCTGCTCCGAGGCAGGCACGGACGCGAAGCGCGAGGCGCCCACCCGCACCGCGGCGGCCACATGGGCGGACTTGTCCTCCTCGGCCAGCTCCGCCTTGAGGACGCTCGCCAGCGATGCCACCGCGCGCTCGCTGGCCTTCGCGCCCCGCTGCGCCTCGCCCCGGCGGGAGAGTTGGTAGGCCAGGGCCGCGAGGACCTCGGCACGGCGCAAGTGGAGCCGGTTGGCCAGGTACGCCGGCAGCCGGCCCGCGTCCACCTGCTCCAGCACCGTGCTCCGCCACTCGTCGAGCGCCTGCCGCTCCAGCGGGTTCATCGCCGGGTCGATGCACTCGGGCCGCGTCAGCGCGAGCGCCGCCCGGAGCCGCATCTCGGGGCTTCCACCGAGCGCCAGCACCCGGCGGAACGCCTCGCCGTCATAGCAGACGCGGGTGCGGCCCTCGCGCTCGAAGCTGACGAGCTTCACCCCATAGCTGGCCACCACGTCGAGGTGCGCCGCCAGGGACGTGTCATTGTTCCTATGGGAGGTGGCCCGGCGGGCGAGCCGGTCCGCCAGCGTGCCCAGTGCGTCGAAGAGCTCCGGCCCCACCTGGGAGGCCGGTGCCGCGCGCAAGAGCGCCGCCGCGTAGCCGATGCCCAGCGCCTCCGCGCCCGGCGTGTCCCGGAGGAACTCCACCACCGCCTGGAGCCGGGGCACGCTCGCCTCGTCGAGGTGGATGACGCGCACCTGATGCTCGCGCACATAGCCGGGGCGCTCGCGGCGGTGGTCGTAGACCTGGATGAACCCCTGCCTTTCTCCTCGGACCTCCAGCCACTCGCCCTGCCAGAGGGTGGCCTGGCGGGGAGCGGAGTCCTGCGACGCGGCGCGCAGGGGCGCCTGGTCCTGCACCACGAGGGCGATGGCGACGAGCGTGGCGAGCATGTTCCTACTCCTCGGAGCCGGTGGTGTCGGAGTCCGTGTTCTCGGAGACCGCGGATTGAGCCAGGGACGCGCCCTTCGACGAGCCGCCCGCGTACCGGGCCTCCTGGGGCTGTCCCAACAGGTTGCCGGCGATGAACCCGCCCGCCTGGGGCGGAGCGATGATGACTTGAATCTTGTCGGACAGCTTGTCCGCGAGCGTCTTCTGGATGAGCAGCGGGTTGCGGCTGATCAGCTCGGCGTCGCGAGCGAGCTGCTCGGAGGAGGCCTTGCCGGTGACATCCACGCGGTAGGCATCGGCCTCGGCGAGCTTGCGCCGGGCATCCGCCTCGCCGGCGGCCTCGATGCGGTGGGCCTCGGCCTCGGCGCTGGCCTGGGTGAGGCGGGAGACCTTGGCGGCTTCGGCCTCCAGGCGCCGCTGTTCGATCTCCTTCTCCTTGAAGGGCAGGACGTGGCGCATGGCCTCCGCCTTCGCCTTGGCGGCGATGATCTCCTCGTTGCCGGCGGCCTCGGCGGCCTTCTCGCGCCGGACCTTGTCGGCCTCGGCCTCGAGCGCGGACTGCTTCACCTGCTTGTCCTTGAGCTCGAGCGTGTAGCGCATCTTCTCCGCGTTCAGCTCCTCGGCGAGCAGCGCCTCCATGCCGGTACGGTACTGCTGGGGCAGGTCCACGTTGCCCAGCGTGACCGAGCGGACGATGACGCCATCGGCGGCCAGCAGGGGCGAGAGTTCGGCGGAGACGTCCTGCTGGATCTTCACCCGATGGGTCGAGAAGATCTCCCGGACCGTGTGCTGGGCGAAGTGGCGGCGGAGCACGCCGTCGATGACCGGCTCGACGAGGTCCCGGCCGATGTCCTCGGGAAGCCGCGCGGCCAGGGCGGGGATCCGCTCCGGGTCGAGCACGTAGCGGATGGTGACCTCGACGCCGATGGACAGGCCCTCGACGGACTGGAAGGGGGCCGGATCCGTGGCGCGGGTGCTCCGGGTGGGCTGGTAGCTCTGGTCCTTCAGGCTGTAGCGGCTCAGCCGGTGGACTCGCGGCACCAGGACGGCCCAGCCCTCGCGCAGCTCGGCGACCTTGCCGGTGAACCGGTTGACCCGGATGCCCACCTCGCCCGGCTCGATCATGCACACGGGCTGGGCGGCCACCACGCCCGCCACCATCCCCGTCACCGCCAGCCCGGCCATCACCCGGCGCCCGCGCTCGGCATAGATGAGCCACCGGACCCGGCTCACCATCCCGCGCGTCGCCTCACCGGCCAGGGAGCTCATCTTCCGGAGGAACTCGCCCCGCTTCTCCTCGCCGTGCTTGCGCTGCTCCTGCTGCTGCGTCTCGTTCTGATGCTGCTCGTTCATGAGTGCCCTCTCGGAAGGAGGGGCAATGCACGGCGAGTGCCGGGCAGGCGAGCAGACAAGGCTAGAGGAGCGGGCCGTGGCGCGTACCGAGAGGGGGGCACGAGGACGTGGTCGCCCGGACGCACCGCGTGGCTGGAGGAACCCACGGACACGTGCACAGGTGTGTCCTGAAACCCACGGGGAGACCCGCTCCCACGCGCCCTGTCGGGTAGACCGGGGCAGTTGCCCACCCCGGCCCCCCACAGATCCGGACGTGCAGAATTCCCGCATCCGGCTCCTCGGCTCATGGTTTCGCTGCGAGTCGGTGACACCCCTTCTCGCACCCTGCGCTGGATGAGCTGCTCGCCAGCGTCGCTATCCGTTGGAGTTTCGTTGAGACGGTTGTAGGGCTCGGTGTCCCCGCCATCTTTCCCTCCCTCGGTTCCATGTTCCGGTGCCCCCTTCCCTCCACAGGGTCCGCCCGGGTGCGTTCCCCTGCTTCAGCGGTACTACGAGGCACTCCGACTTCCTGACGACCTTCACGCCCGGCTTCGTTTCCTTCGCCAGCGCGCTACCACCGCCACCCGTCCTTCGCTCCCGCGGGAGTCGGGCGCCCATCTCCCTCGGGCCTGGGCTTTCTTCCGGTTGCCCTCCGGCCACTTCGACGTGGAGTCGTCAGCACCTCCCAGGTTCCTGGAGGACCCTCTTGTCTGCGTGCCCCGCTCTCAGACCCCGGCGAGACCCCAGGACCTGGCCTGTTTCGGCCCTGGGCTGCGGCCTTCCGCTACTCGTACGGCGTCGGCTCTCGCGACGATTCAGATCTTTCGAGGCTCAATCACGCGGCCCACATACTCGCTGTCTACGCTTCGCAGCCCGGGTTGCCCCGGCACCACGCAAGACTCGCTTCCGGCTGGTGGCCTCCTTTGCCGGGCGGGGTTTGAACCCGCAGGGTCCCTTCGTGAAGTTTCCGCTCCTACATCGCTTCCTCCTCACCCAAGCTTTGCCTGGCGCACACGAATCGTCTGACACCTTCTCCGGAGGACACCTTCTCCAATACACCTTCTCCGACACCTTCTCTGGAGGGAAGGGTCTCGGGCGAGACGCCGGAAGCCTCCGAATTGATTGGGCAAGCAGGAGGCTCGTGGTAGGATTCCCCGCTCTTCCTGACTAACAGGGAGCGAAAGGTTCATTGCAATGGTGAAGAAGACGGGTTCGCGGCTCGTGATTTCCACCCTCGCCGTGGCGGCACTGTGGGCAGCGTCGGCCGGGGCCGAGCCGGGTGATTTTAGTGCCTGCTACGAGGAGTACAATTACTGCGTCGAGCGGGCAAACGAGGAGCCGGAGGACTGGATTCGGGACTACAGCCTTCAGCAGTGCTATTCCTTTCTCAACCTCTGCTTTGCAACGATCCAGTGTGGCGATGGCTACTGTGACCAGAGTGTGGAGAACAATTATTACTGCCCGACGGACTGCCATTAGTCCCGTGTAGGTCACTCGCGCTCGGGTCAGGGCACGGTGTAGAGGCCGACCACGCTCGGATCGAGCGTGGCGCTGACGAGGCGGAGGCCGGTAGCGGCCCTCCTCGGCCCCTCTGCACCAGCCCTCCCCCTCCACGTGGCCTCCCTCCTGCCTAGACGCTATACGCGCTCGATACGGCGACAAGCTGGAATGGCGGCTGACAGAGGGCAAACCCTTCGCGGTGATCCAGCGCATCACCTGCTACACCCTCAACGAGAAGGAACACCTTCCGGGCGACCGGCTCGCGGAGTACCTCGTGGTCAAGGGGCTCAAGGGTTTCGAGTCCAACGACGGCACCGTGAACACCCGGACGAAGAACGCGAACGAGAAGGCCCGCGCCATCGCGGACGCAGGGCTCCAGGGCCGCTGAAAGCCACGACGCTCAAGCGCCTATAGGCGCGAACTCAGAGCCGACTCCTGTTGCGACGCGGAACGAGTGCCGGGGGCGCCGCCGGGGGCGAGAGCGCCTGGAGGCCCAGATCTCCCGTGAGCATCCGGACATCGAGGCCCCTGCGCGCGTAGAAGTGAGCCACGTCCCGGATGGTCGCGTCCGCCAGCGAAATGGAGCGAGCCGCGAGGGGCGGCCATCCCCCGGTGAGCCCCTGCATGTGCTCGCGCTCCCAGAGGACGGACTGCTCGGAGAAGGCCGCATAGGGCGCCGTGCCATCCACCGCCTTGCGCAGGAGGTCGCAGAGCCGCTGTGCCAGGACAAACCGGTCGCCCGGATTCTGCGCGATGTGATTGCCCGTCTCGATGATGCTCGCCAGGGGCAATACGAGCGTGGCGCCCTCCGTCAGATGCTCTTGGATGAGCGCATCGACCCGGGGCTTGTCCCAGCGGTCATCGTCGGGTCCACACGTATCGAGGTGTGGAATGGCGAGCCAGACACACAGAATGGAGGTGTCGATGACAAGCACCGTCTGGCTCATGACCTGGGTTCCTCCGATTCCCGAGCCAGGCTCTGCTCCAGCAATCCCTGCGCGGCCGTCCGGCCCAACGGCGCAACCGCCAGCAACCGTGGCAATTCGCGCAGATCCTGGACGGGCGTGAGCAGACTGGCGCCCGTCTTGGGATCGCGATGAACCGCGAGCACAAAGGGCAACAAGTCCGCGCCCAGTGCATCCAGCAGCGCGACGTTGTGCGTGGTGACGAGCACATCCAGGCCCCGCTCCGCCGCCACCTTCTTCAACATCTCGAGGAGGAGCCTGGCGCGCGATGGATGGAGACCGTTGTCCACTTCCTCGATGACCAGGAGGCTGCCGCGCGGCCGGATCATCAGCGCGGTCAGGATCGCGACGAAGCGCAAGGTGCCATCGGACATGCTCCGCGCGTCGATCTCCAGGGGCGCCTGACCCGCCACCCAGCTCTCGCGGCAGTAGAGCATCGCGTCCTTCTTGAACTTGCCGATGGGCTCCGCCCAGACGTGGAGCGCATCCCGCTCAGCCAGTTGGGAGAGGTACTGCTCGAATGAGCGCCGCACCTGCTCGCGCTCCGCGTCTCCCAACGCGGCCAGCACTCCCGCAACATTGGACCCATCGCTCAGCAGGTTCTCCGCGAGAGGAACGTAGGAGCGCATCCGGGAGGGTGCGGGGTCGAGGATGAAAACATTTTGTAGGGCGTTAACGACGGTCCGGATTGCCTGTCCGAATTCCGAATGCTCATTTACTAAACTGGTCAAGAAGAGTTGGCTGAGCACGGAACTCGAACGCCTAACATGCGTACCAGTACTTCTCTTCTCGCCGTCGATTTGAAGACGCAGCATCACCGGGCCTTCGCCTTCGCTCGTCAAATTCTCCCGATACCTCGTCACGAAGAGCATCTCTGAGGTCTGGATGGCGCCCACGTCGTCCAGCCTCCGAAGATGAAGAAATTCATTCAGCAACACGCAATGCACTTCAGATGTATCGAGGGTCAGTCCGTAGTGGTACTCCGTTCCCGCCTCGGGCCCTTCGACGAGGACCTCCAGCGTGAACTGCTTGGTCCCGATGCGAGCCGCCCACTCCGCTCCGCCTCGGACCTGAGCCACCTTCTGGTCTCCCCCCAGCGCCGTGGCGAAGTCCATTCCCCGCGCGGTCCGCTGGAGGAACTCCAGGGCATCGAGCGCGTTGGACTTCCCGCTCGCGTTGAGCCCGATGACCACGGTCAGCGGATCGATGAAGAGCGAGGTGGACTCGAAGCTCTTCCAGTCGGTGAACTTCACTTCCTTGAGCATGGCGCGCGGGAGGCTACCGCCGCAGCCCTCGCGGCACCACCGCCCGTTACACGAGCCCGAACACCCCGCTCACCAGCAGCGCGAGCCCAGCGGCAGGCACAGCCCCCTGGAGGATGAGCGCGGTGTCATCCAACCGGATGCCGGTGAAGATGGGCTGCCCGTAGCCCCCCGCGCCGATGAGCGCGCCCAGCATCGCCGTGCCCACGTTGATGACCGCCGACGTTCCCCCAAGCAGGTGGGGAGAAGAGGAGCGTGACGCGCCCCCAGGTAGCAGCAGAGGAGGCGAGCGTGGCGCCTGAGGCAGGGGCGAGCAAGGACAGGACGCCGCCAGGAGACCAGGCAGGGCTGCTGCGCAGGACCTTCGCGGTGGGTGCCCCTGCCGCGCCCCTCATGGGAGACAGGCCTGGCCCTCAGCCCCCGTCGCCGGTGTCCTCGCAGGTGGCGGCTGAACTGCGGTGCTCCGCCAGAAAGATGGTCTGCGCCATCATGCGGTACCCGGACATGCCTTCGCGAAGGGTTTCGATGGACTCCTCCGGGTGCACCGAGTCGATCACGGCATGGGGCCCGACCGCGTTGAACTGGTGCGAGACGCCCCGGGGGATCTGCATGTCCACCCAGGAGTTCGGTGGCACGACGACGTTGTACCGGTCCCGGTGCACGCCCTCCGGGGTGTCCGGCAGGCGGTCGACGAAGGCGTGCAGCGGGGTCGTCCAGTCCGGGCGGGAGCGGACCGTCAGCGGCGACAGGCTGGAGACGCGGATGGTGGTGTCCGGGCCGGTCATCATCCGCACGAAGCGCAGGCCGGTGTGCAGGTGCATGCGGGAGCAGATGCCGCGTTCCCGGGTGTCGTAGAAGTCCATCAGGTAGCGGTCGGCGAAGTATCCCTCGAAGGGGGGGGCCAGCATGAACACGTCGCCCTCCTCGAACGACTGCGCCTCCCTCAACGCGCGGGGGGGTGTGGGGGACTCGTGTTCCCGCTGGTGGGCGTGGCGGACCAGCCCGGCGAGTGCGGTCACGACGGTCAGGGCGACTTCCGGGGGCAGCTGCACCACCGGGGTGATGCGGTTGCGACCGGGGTCCTCGTGGCGTTCCAGGTCCAACACCTCGTCCTCGTGGTCGGGGACCTGCTTCATCCTAGTCATGCGTTGTCTCGGTTTCCGATGGTTGGGGTGTGGGCCCACAGCACGCCGCCGAGGTCGTGGCGGCCCGCGCGCAGCAGTGCGCAGCCGACGACGGCGAAGCCCGCCTCGCGCAGTCTGGCGAGCCCGTGCCACCGGCCGCCCGGCTCCTGGGTGGGGTAATCCAAAAAGGACAGCAGTGGGCCGAGTGCCCACGGGCATCCGTCGGGGGTCGTGCTCGTGGGCAGGTGGCTGGACACCACCGCGCCCGGGTGGGCCTCGCGCAGGCGCTCGGCGAGTTCGGCGTACCCGGCCAGTGGCCATTCGGTGCTCAACTGCTCGCGCCAGCGGGCTTTCGCCTCCGCCAGCTCGGGGTCGGCACGACGGTGCCAGTGGGCGCGCATGAACTCCAGCGCCTCGAACACCGCATCCTCGCCCTCCCGCGCGGGCTCGTCCACGTGCCCGGCCAGTGCACGCAGCCCGGCATCGTCCACACCGGAGCGGAGCAGGTCGTGCGCGGTGGCCGAGGCGTACCGCAGCAGCCGCTCGTACCGGGCGGGCGCGTACCGCAGCGCGACCAGCGAGCGGCCCATGGCCTTGCGCTGGGGTTTGCCGGTCGAGGTGGCCTGGAATCCGCCGAACTGCACCGAGGCGGGCCGCAGCGGGCTGTTCTCGCACACCGCGCGCACGGCCTCCACCTGCTGGTCCGTGGCGACGAGCCCGATCTCGTGGCCGAGCGTGGGTTCGGCGACGGCCACCGCCGCGAACTGCCCGCCGAGCCCGGCCTCGCGCCAGGTCCGCTCGACGTCCAGGGGGTGGTACTTCTCCCCTCCCCGGTTGATGCGCTCCCCGGCCCGGCCCCGCAGCACCAGCAGGCCCTCGCGCAGCTCACCGAGGTCCCCGGTGCGCAGCCAGCCGTCCTCGGTCAACGCCGCCGCCGTGGCCGCCGGGTCCTGCCAGTAGCCGCGCATCATGTCCGGGGTCCGCACCCACACCTCGCCGTCGACCAGCCGCAGCTCGGTCTCCGGCAGCGCCACGCCGACCGGCGGGTGCTGGTCCAGGTACTGGCGGGTGAACGCGGCCTCGTCGAGCAGGGGCGTGGTGAAGCTGAAGTTCATCGCCTCGGTCAGGCCGTAGCCCTGGCGCAGCCTCGGGCCGTAGCGGTCGTGGAAGCGGCGGGCCAGGTCCGAAGTCAGCGGCGCGGCCGCGGTGATCAGGTACTCCAGGTCCTCCGGCCACTCCGGTGAGACATCCAGCAGGTCGGCCAGCAGCGCGGGCACGATGGAGGCGGTCCGGGCCCTGGCGGCACGCAGCGCGGCGAAGTACCCGGCCGGGTCCGCGCCGTTGTGCAGCACCAGCGGGGCGCCGGTGAGGTGCGTGCCCAGCAACGACATGACCAGCGCGTTGCAGTGGTACAGCGGCAGGCAGGTGCCGTGCGGCCGGTCGGGGGTGAGCCCGTGGAGCACGGCGGTCTTGGCCGCGTTGCCCAGCACCGCCTTCCGGCTGAGCATGACGCCCTTCTGCGGGCCGGTGGAGCCCGAGGTGAACATCAGGAACGCCAGGCCCTCGGCATCCGGGTGCGCGGCGGGGTGGCCGGTGTCGTGCAGCCCGTGCTCGTCCAGCACGGCGGAGGCGGCGACCCGGTCGACGATGCCGCGCACCGCGGTGTCCGTGCTGCGCGGGTGCAGGGGCACCGCGACGAGTTCGCGGTCGAAGCAGCCGAGCAGGGCCTTGGCCAGGCCGGGTCCGTTGGGCAGCCGCACCACCACCCGGGCACCCGCAGGCAGGTGGTCGATCAGGTGGTTGCTCATCGGTTCCTCCTCAGTTCGTCCCGGAGCAGCGCGCCGGCCTCGGCCACGTGCTCGGGCTGGAACACTTCGTGGTGCGCCGCGGCCAGCTGGTGCACGGTGAGCCGCCCGCCGACGTGCGGCCGCCACTGCTCGTGGTTCGAGCCGCCCGCCGCGTTGAAGTACACGACGTCACCCGGGTAGACCGGCGGTCGGTAGGCCCGCAGCAGCCGTTCGTTGTTGCGCGCCACCGCGGCCAGCGGCGCGCTGTCCCGGCCCAGCAGCCGGTTGATCCGCTCCTCGACCGGCCCCGCCTCGGCCACCGCACCCGCGACCGAGTCGACCACGACCAACAGGCCAACCGGTGCGCCGAGTTCCCGCAGCCGCACGGCCATCGCATGCGCCACCAGGCCGCCAAAGGACCAGCCGAGCAGGTGGTAGGGCCCGTCGGGGTGGGCGGCGCGCAGTGCCGTGACGTGGTGCTCGGCCAGTTCCTCGATCGAGTCCGGCAGATTGTCGGTGTGCAGGCCGTACACCGGGTGCTCGCCGTCGAGGTGGGGCAGCAGGCCCGCGTACACGCCACTGAGGCCGCTCAACGCCGGAACGCAGCACAGCGGTGCGGCGGACCCACCGGTGCGCAGGGGCACCAGCGGACCGGTCTCGGCCGCTCCGGCGAGGCGCGCGGCGAGCGCCGCCGGGGTGGGGGCGGTGAACACGTCCCGCACGCCCAGGGCCACGCCGAACACCGCGCGCACCCGCGCGCTCAGCCTGGCCGCCACCAGCGAATGCCCGCCCAGCTCGAAGAAGTTGTCGCCGGGGCGGACCGAGGGCAGGTCGAGCACGTCGGCGAACAGCCCGCACAGCAGCTGCTCCTCCGGGGTGGCCGTGACCTCGGTGGCAACGGACCAGTCCGGTTCGGGCAGCAGGTCGCGCCGCACCTTCCCGTTGGCGCTCAACGGGAACTCCGGCACCGCGACCAGCCGGGCGGGCACCATGTGGTCGGGCAGGTGCCGCGCCAGGTGCGCGCTGATCGCGGGCAGGTCCGGCTCCGCGACGGCGGGCACCAGGTAGCCGATCAGCACCCCCTTGCGGTGCACGGTCACCGCGGCCGCGTGCACGTCGGCGTGCTGGGCGAGCACCGCCTCCACCTCGCCGAGCTCCACGCGGTGGCCGCGCACCTTGACCTGGGTGTCGGTGCGCCCGTGGAAGCGCAGCACCCCGTCCGCGCCCCGGGAGGCGAGGTCACCGGTGCGGTACATGCGGCTCCCGGGCGGCCCGTACGGGTCGGGCAGGAAGCGCGAGGCGGTGAGGCCTGGCTGGCGCAGGTAGCCGGTGGCCACCCCGTCCCCGGCCAGGTAGAGCTCGCCGAGCACACCGGGAGGCACCAGGTTCAACCGCTCGTCCAGCACGTGGCAGCGGGTGTTCCACAGGGGACGCCCAATGGGGACGGTCGCGCCGCTGGCTCCGGTGACCGGGTGCAAGGTGGACCACACGGTGGTCTCGGTCGGCCCGTAGCAGGCCAGCAGCGAGGACACCAGGCCGCGCAGTTCCTCGGCCAGCCCACCGGGCACGGCCTCACCGCCGATCAGCGCGCGCACCCGGCGCAGGCACTCCGGGCGACGGGCGGCCAGTGCGTGCCACAGCGAGGGCGTCGCCTGCACCACGGTGACCTGGCGGCGCTCCACCAGGGCCAGCAGCTCGTCCGGCTCGCGCACGGTGTCTCGGTCCGCGAGCACCTGCGCGGCCCCGGTCATCAGGGGCGCCAGCAGTTCCAGTTCGGAGATGTCGAATCCGACCGGCGCGGAGGCCAGCACCCGGTCCGCCGGGGTGAGGTCCAGCCGCTCGCGCATGGCGTGCAGCAGGTTGAGCCGTGCGGACCTGGGCACCACCACGCCCTTGGGTCGCCCGGTGGACCCGGAGGTGTACCGGACGTAGGCGGTGTCCTCGGGCACCGGTATCCCCGGGTGGGCCGTGACGCGCAGTCCGTTCTCGTTGTCCACCACCAGCGCCGGTCGCGCGTCGGCGAGCAGCGCGGTGAGGCGTTCCGGTGGCAGCCCGGGTTCCAGGGGCAGGTGGGCCGCGCCAACGAGGTCGGCGGCCAGCATCGCGGCGGGCAGGTCGGCGGTGCGGTGCAGCACCAGGGCGATCAGGCTGCCCGGACCAGCTCCGAGTGCGCGGAACTGCTCGGCGAGCTGCTCGACCCGCTCCGCCAGCTGCCCGTAGGTGAGGTCGTCCACCGCCAGCGCATGGGGAGTGGCGCGCGCCCGTTCGGCGAACAGGGAGTGCACCGAGGTGTCCGGCACGCTCCGCGCGGTGTCGTTCCACCGGGTGAGCAGCCGTTCCCGCTCACCGGGCACGAGCAACGGCAGGTCGGTGACCGGGCGGTCCGGGTCGGCGACGGCGGCGCGCAGCAGCAGCTCGAGGCGGGCCAGCAGCAGTCGCGCCGTGGCGGGGGTGAAGAGCTCGGTGTTGTACTCCAGCAGCCCGTCGATCCCGTCGGATTCCTGGCGCAGGCTCCACAGCAGATCCAACCGCGAGGCCCCACCGTGCACGGCCACGGGTTCGGCGCGCACCCCGGGCAGGGAGAACTCGGCGGCCGGGGTGTCCTGGATGGCCAGCATCACCTGGAACAGCGGGTGCCGGGACAGCGAGCGCGGCGGGTTGAGCGCCTCCACCACTTGCTCGAACGGCACGTCCTGGTGGGCGAACGCGTCCAGGTCCACCGCGCGCACCCGCGCCAGCAGCTCGGCGAAGGTGGGCGCGCCGGACAGGTCGGTGCGCAGCACCACGGTGTTGATGAAGCAGCCGACGGTGTCGTGCAGCGCGGCGTCGTGCCGCCCGGCGACCGGGGTGCCGATGGGGATGTCCGCGCCCGCGCCCAGACGGTGCAGCAGGCTGGCGATCGCGGCGTGCAGCACCATGAACACGCTCGCCCGGTGCGCGCGGGCCAGCTCGGTGATCCGTCCGTGCAGGGCGGCGTCCAGTCGGAAGCCGACGGTCTCACCGCGGTGCGCGGACACCGCCGGCCGGGGGTGGTCGGTGGGCAGCGGCAGCACGTCCGGGATGCCCCGCAGCACCTCGGCCCAGTGGGCCGGGTTGATGTTGCGTTGCTGGAGCGCGTAGTCGGCGTACTGCACCGGCCTGCTCGTCCACTGTGGACTGTTCCCGGCGAGTCGGGCGCGGTAGGCGGTGGACAGGTCGCGGGCCAGCGGGGACAGGGACCAGCCGTCGGCGGCGATGTGGTGCAGGACGAGCAGCAGCACGTGTTCTTGCGGCCCGGTGCGGCAGAGCAGCGCGCGCACGGGCAGTTCGGCGGTGAGGTCGAAGACGTGCCCGGCGGCCTCGGCGAGCCGGTCGGCCAGCGCCGACTCGGGCACCGCGAGCGAGTGCACGGGCAGCTCATCGGCCGAGCAGATCCGCTGGCCGGGTTCGCCGCCACCCTCGACCACCTTGGTGCGCAGGCTCTCGTGCCGCTCGAGCACGTCGTGCAGTGCCGCCCGCAGGGAGTCCTCGTGCAGGTCACCGCGCAGCCGGGTGGCGAAGGCCATGTTGTACACGGAGTTGGGCCCGGCGAACTGGCTGAAGAACCACAGCCTGCGCTGGGCGGGGGACAACGGGATGTGCGCGGGCCGGGCTCCGGGGGTGAACGCGGTGTCCGGCGCGGTGGGCGCCTCCGGCAGGCGGCGGGCCAGGTCGGCCACCACGGGGGCGTCGAAGAGGGTACGGATGCCCAGCACCGCACCGGTTTCCGCGCGCACCCGGTTGATCAACCGGGTGGCCAGCAGCGAGTGCCCGCCCAGGTCGAAGAAGCTGTCCTCCGCGCCGACCTCGGGCACGTCGAGCACTTCGGCGTACAGCGCGCACAGCAGCTTCTCCATCGGCGTGCGGGGCGGCCTGCTCACCGGCAACGTGGACTGCGGCCTGGGCAGGGCCCTGCGGTCGAGCTTGCCATTGACGGTCAACGGGATCGCCGGCACCGGCACCACGAACGCGGGCACCATGTACTCGGGCAGCACGGTCCGCGCGTGCTCGCGCAGTCCGGCCGCGTCCAGGTCGCCGGCCAGCACGGCGTAGCAGAGCAGCCGGTCCGCATCGGGCAGCACCACGGCCTGGACCACCGAGGGATGCCGTTCCAGGACGCGTTCGACCTCGCCGGGCTCGATGCGGTAGCCCCGGATCTTCACCTGCTGGTCGGCACGACCCAGGTACACCAGGCCGCCGTCCGGGCGCCGCCGGGCGAGGTCCCCAGAGCGGTACATGCGGTCGCCGGGGGCACCGAACGGGTCGGGGACGAACCGGGCCGCGGTGAGCTCGGGCCGGTTCAGGTAGCCGCGTGTCACGCCGGGCCCGGCCACGTAGATCTCGCCCGGACAGCCGGGCGGCACCGGCCGCAGGGCGTGGTCGAGCAGGCGCAGCCGCAGGTCGGGCAGCGCGACCCCGATCACGCTGGCGGTCTCGTCCGGGTCATCGAGCTCGATGTAGCTGGAGTGCACCGTGGTCTCGGTGATCCCGTACATGTTGACCAGCTTCGGCCCGCCGGGCCGCCGCCAGGCGCGGATGCGGCTCAGCTCGAGTGCCTCCCCGGCGAAGACCACCACGCGCAGCGCCAGGTCGGCCGGGGGCAGCTGGTAGAAGGCCGACGGGGTCTGGCTCAGCACGGTCACGCGCTCCCGCGCCAGCAGGGCGACGAACTCCTGCGGTGACCGGGTGACGTGCTTGGGCACCACCACGAGCCGCCCGCCCTTGGCCAGCATGGTCCACAGCTCGAACACCGACACGTCGAAGGCGTAGGAGTGGAACAGCGTGTGCACGTCGTCGGGGCCGAACCCGAACCAGGGGTCGGTGGTGTCCAGCAGCCGCACGACGTTCTGGTGCGACACCACCACGCCCTTGGGCACACCGGTCGAGCCGGAGGTGTGGATGACGTAGGCGACGCCGTCCGGATCCGCGCGCGGCCCGAGGTCGTGCTCGGGGTGTTCCCGCGACGGGTCGACCTGGTCGAGCACCAGCACCGGCTTCACCGCGGCGAGCACCTGCCGCAGGCGTTCCTCGGGCTGGTCGGGGTCCATGGGCACGTACCCCGCGCCGGACTTGAGCACCGCCAGCACCGCGACCACCAGGTCCAGCGAACGCGGCAGCACCAGGGCCACCAGGCGTTCCGGGCCCGCCCCCCGTGCCACGAGGTGGTGGGCCAGGCGGTTCGCGCGGGCGTTGAGCTCGCGGTAGGTCAGGTGCTCGCCCTCGAAGGTGACGGCCACGGCGTCCGGGCGTGCCCGCACCTGGGCCTCGAACAGCTCGGGCAGGGTGCACCGCCGCGCGGTCTCCGGGGCGGGGACCGGTTCGTGCTCGTCGGGCAGCAGCAGGTCGAGCCCCCCCAGGGATGCGTCCGGCCGGTCGGCGAACTGCGCGAGGATCGAGGCGAGCCGGGCGAGCAGCCGGTGCGCGCCCTCGGCGTCGAGGACATCGGCGCTGTGGTCCAGTCGCAGCCGCCCCTGCTCCCCGGGCATCACGACGAGGGTCAGCGGGTAGTGCGTGCCGTCCAGGCCCCGCGCGCTGCGCAGCACCAGCCCGGGCAGCGCCTGCTCTTCCAGAGGGTAGTTCTCGAACACCACCACCGTGTCGAACAGCTCCGTCTGCCCGGCCAGGGCCTGGAGTCGCGTCAGGTCCACATGCTGGTGGTCCAGCACGGCCAGCTGCTGTTCGCGCAGTGCGGCCAGTGCGTCCGCGACCGTGCGGGCCGGGGCCAGTCCGACCCGGACCGGGATGGTGTTGATCAGCAGGCCGACCATGCCCTCCGCGCCGGGCAGCTCCGGCGGCCTGCCGGACACCGTCGCGCCGAAGACGACGTCCTGCCTGCCGGTCAGCGCGCCCACCAGCACGGCCCAGGCCAGCTGCACCACGACGTTCGGGGTCACTCCATGCCGACGGGCGACCTCGGCGATCCCGGCGGGCAGCTCCGCCTCGCACCGCAGCCGGGCCGAGGCCGAACCCCGCCTGCCCGGCCCGCCGACCAGCGTCGGTCCGTCCACGGTGGACAGGATGTCGCGCCAGGCCTCCTCGGCGGCATGCGGGTCGCGGGTGGCGAGCCAGTCCAGGAAGTCGCGGTAGGCGGGGGCCGGGGGCAGCGGCTGCCCGGCGTACAGGCCGAACAGCTCCTTCACCACGATCGGCATGGACCAGCCATCCAGCAGGAGGTGGTGGGTGGTCAGCACGAACACGTGCCGATCGGCGGCACGCCGTTGCAGGGCGGCGCGGAACAGCGGCGGGCGGGCCAGGTCGAAGCGCCGCTGCCGGTCCTGCGCCAGGAAGGCCTCCAGGTCCTCATGCGCGGGCAGGTCGTGCCAGGGCACGGAGAACTCCGGGTCCACCACCTGCACCGGCCTGCCCGCCGGGCTCTGCCGCACCCCGGCGGACAGCTGCGGGTGGCGCAGCAGCAGCCGGTGCAGGGCGGTGCGCAGTCCGGCCGCCTCCAGCGCGCCTTCCAGCTCGAAGACGAACTGCACCAGGTACGGGTCGGCGCCGTCGTGGTCGTAGAGGGAGTGGAACAGCAGCCCCTGGGCCAGCGGCGGCAGCGGCAGTGCGCCGGTGGCCCGGGCACGGGCCCGGGTGCCGAGCGCGGTCAGCACCTCGAACCAGCGTTCGGCCAGCGCGCTGATCTCCTCGCGGGGGAGCAGCCTTCCCGGCCAGGACCAGTTCGCCACCAACCGGGGACCGTCGGGGTGGTTGGCGAGCACCGCGTCCAGTTCCACCGCGTGGGCCAGCGCGAGAGATCCGCCAGTGGTCGCACCGACCACGGTGTCCTCGGGCAACACCGCCCAGTCCCCGTCTCCGTTGACGTCGAAGTGGCCCAGGTAGTTGAACGCGTACCGGGGGGCCGGTACCGCGGCCAGGAGCGGTGCGGTCTGCGGGTTGAGGTGGCGCAGCAGGCCGTGGCCGAACCCGGTGCGCGCCAGGCCGCTCAGGGTCTCGCGCACCCGGGCGACCGCGCCGTCCAGGTCCACAGGGTCGGTAGGCCAGGGACAGCCCGCGGCGAGTTGGACGGGATAGAGCGTGGTGAACCAGCCGACCGTGCGGGAGAGGTCGAGGCCGTCGGCGAACTCCTCGCGCCCGTGGCCCTCCAGCTCCACCCGCACCGGGCCGGTGGCCAGCGCGAACGCGGTCAGCAACAGCTCGTACACCGAGCAGTCGAAGGCGTCCGCGGCCTTGGCGAGGAAGTCCGCGGGCAGGCTGATCGAGTGCCACTGCCGGGTGTCCTCGGTGTCCAGCGAGGGGTCCAGCGCGCGGTCGCCGACCGGCGGGTCCGCGACCGGGGCGAGCCAGCGGGGCAGATCCGCCAGCACGTCGGGGTGGTGGGCGTGCTGGAGCAGGGCTCGCGCCCACTGCGGGAACGGCGTGCCGGTGGCGGGCAGCTTCGGGGCGCGGCCGTCGCGGACCGCCGCCCAGGCCGTGTGCAGGTCGTCGAGCAGGATGCGCCAGGACACGCCGTCCACGCACAGGTGGTGCGCGGTCAGCGTGAGCCGATCCTCGCGCCAGGTGACGTGCAGGACGTGGCCGAGGGCCAGGTTGATGGGCCGGTCCAGCTCGACGGTGACGTGCTCCAGCACCCGCAGCGCCCACACCCCCGCCACTTCGGACAGCGCGAGGCGCAGCATGCCGTGGTGGTCGACCAGTGCCTGGACCACGGCGCGCACCTGCCTGGCCGTGCACCCGGCCGGGGTGCGCACGGTCATCGACTGGACGAACCGGTTGTCCGGTGCGCCCCGGCCGCGCAGCCAGTGCATGACCGGTGTGAGCGGCACGATCGGGTCGTCGGGATCGCCGAGTGCCAGGCTGCGGCCGCGCGCGGCGGGCAGCGCGAGGCCCTGGGCCAGCGCGGTGACGGTCGGGGCGCGGAAGACGTCGGAGGTGCTGACGGCCAGCCCGGCGCGCTGTGCGGCGGCGGCGAGCTGAATGGCCCGGATGCTGTCGCCGCCGAGCTTGAAGAAGTCCCCGTCCACGGGCACCTCGGCCCGGCCGAGCACCTGCGCGAACAGCTTCGCGAGGGTCCGCTCGACGGTCGAGCCGGTGGCGTGCACCGGCTCGGGTGCGGGGGCAGAGGGGTCCGGCAGGGCGGCGCGGTCGAGTTTCCCGTTGCGGGTCAACGGCAGCGCGGCCAGCCCGACCACGGCCGAGGGCACCAGGAACGGCGGCAGCCGCTCACCGAGCCGCTCCAGCAGCCCGTCCGGGACCTCGCCGACGACGTAGGAGACCAGGCGGCCCTCGCGCATCACGGTCGCGGCCTGCCGCACCCCCGGCTGGGCCAGCAGCGCGGCGTCCACCTCACCCAGCTCGACCCGGAAGCCGCGCAGCTTGACCTGGCCGTCGGCGCGCCCGGCGAACTCCAGCTGCCCGTCGGCGTTCCAGCGGGCCAGGTCGCCGGTGCGGTAGACGCGGGCACCGGGCGGACCGGACGGGTCGGGCAGGAAGCGCTCGGCGGTGGCACCCGGCCGGTTCAGGTAGCCCAGCGCCACTCCCGCGCCACCCAGGTAGACCTCGCCGGTGGTGCCGAGCGGGACGGGGCGCATGGCCTGGTCGAGGAGGAGCACCCACATGCCGTCGAGGGGACGGCCGATGGGGACCACGTCGGAGATCGGGCCCGCGGGGTAGCGGGTGGCGAAGACGGTGGTCTCGGTCGGGCCGTAGCCGTTGACGACGGTGAGCTCGGGCAGCGCCTCCCGCACGGCGCGCACGGCGGCGGGGGAGACCACGTCACCGCCGGTCCACACCTGGCGCAGCCCGGCGAGGCAGCGCGGGTCCTGGGTGGCGATCGCGTTGAACAGCCCGGCGGTGAGCCACATCCCGGTGACCCCGGCGGTGGTGATGGTGCGGGCCAGCTCGCCGGGGTCGAGCCTGCCGGGCGGGGCGAGCACGATCTCGCCGCCGGTGAGCAGCGGTACCCACAGCTCCATGTTGATCGCGTCGAAGGCCTGCGCGGAGTGCAGCAGCACCCGCTCGGCCCCACCCTCGGTCCACCAGCGGTCGGCGGCGAGGTCGACCAGGTTGGCGTGGGTGACGGCGACGCCCTTGGGCGTGCCGGTGGAACCCGAGGTGAACATGACGCAGGCCAGGTCGTCCCCGCCGACCTCCGGGCACGCGGCGCCCGGGCCGGTGCCGTTGACGGTCAGCACGCGCAGACCGGGGGCCGTCGCGTCCGCCTGGTCGGTGAGCAGCAGCCGGGCCCCGGAGTCGGCGAGCACGACCGCGCGCCTGGGCGGCGGGTCCTCGGCGAGCAGGGGCACGTAGGCCGCGCCGGACTTGAGCACGGCGAGCACGGCGACCACCAGGTCCACCGAGCGCGGCAGCAGCAGCGCGACGTTGCGGCCGGGCCCGGCCCCCGCCCCGGCGAGCCGGGCGGCCAGGGCGGTGGCCCGCTCGTCCAGCTCGCGGTAGGTCAGCCGCCGCCCAGTCGCCGGGCAGTGCACCGCGGCGGCCTCCGGCTGTTGGCGGACCCGCGCGGCGAAGGCAGAGGGCACCGTGCTGGCTCGCTCCGCCTGTGCGGCCCCGGTGCCCAGGTCTAGCAGGTGCGCGCGCTCGGCGGCCGTGGTGGGCTGGATGTCGACGAGGGGCGTGTCCGGGGTGGCCTCGACCAACTGCCACAGCACGTGCTCGAACCGCTCGCCCAGCTCCCGCAGCCGCTTGGGGGAGCACGTGGTGGGGTTGGCGTCGAAGTCCAGGCGCAGCCTGCCGTCAGCCCGGTCGTAGGCCACCACGGACAGGTCCTCCGACGGCGGGGCCTGGAGGTTGTGCACGGTCACCGTCGCCGAGCCGAAGCGCAGCACGTGGTCGAACCGCTGGATGTTGAGCACCGGTCCGAAGAACTTCCGCCCGTCCTCCGGCAGCCCCAGCTCACGCCGCAGACGCTCGCCCCGGTAGCGCTGCCGCGACCGGATGGCGTGCAGCTGCGCCGACACCTCCTGGAGCAGCCCGCCCACGGTGCCCGCCAGGTTGACGCGCACGCGCAGGGGCACCACGTTGGCCGTCATGGCGGGCACGGCCACCTCCGCCGCGCGGCCGGAGACGGGCAGGCTGAGCAGCAGGTCCGACTGCCCGGTGACGGCCTGCAGGTGCACGGCGGTGGCCGCGGCGAGCACGCGGGACCACCGCGTCCCCAACCGCTCGGCGCCCTGCCGCAGCCGGGCGAACTCCGCGTCCTCCAGCACTCGGGTCCACCGCACCGAGGTCTCGGCGGCGGGCGCGGCGCGCGACCCGACCACCACCGGCTCCGGCCGGTCTGCCAGCCGTGCGAGCCACCACTCACGGTCCTCGGCCAGTGCGGCCGAGTCGCGGTACGCCCGCTCGGCCGAGGGCACTTCGGCCAGGGCGGCCCACCCGGGTCCGGGGATGGCGAGCCCTTCCCGGAGACACTCGTAGATCTCCGCCACGCGCCGCACGAGCAGCGCCATGCCCGCGCCGTCGAGGGCGATGTGGTGCACCCGCAGGAACACCCACTGCCGCTCCTCGGCCAGCCGCAGCACGGCACCCAGGAACAGCTCCTCGCCCGCCGCCGCGAGGCGCTCCGCCATCCACGCCCGCGCCGCGGCGACGGGATCGGGGGCCTCCCGGAAGTCCACGGTGGTCACCCGGGGTTCGGCGGAGTCCAGGACCCGTTGCCGGGGAAGGGAATCGGCCGTCTCCTCGAAGACCACCCGGACCGCCTCGCACTCCGCGGCGGCCCGCGTGAGAGCGGCGGTCAGCAGGTCGGTCCGGACGGTCCCGCACAGGTCCAGGTACTCGGCCCACTGGTAGGAGCCGGGACGGCTGTACCCGGCGCGCTCGGCGAGCCACACACCGGTCTGGGCATCGGACAGTTCGAGTTCAGCGCTCTGGTCGACCACGTGGGAGAGTATCCTCGCCAGCTTGTGTGGGTCAGCGGGTCGCGCTTCTAGCACGGAATGTTTTGGCAAAAAGCAAAGTTCGTGTTTACCCGTTTTAGCGCACCGCACCATTCAAGAAGCAAGAAAACCATTTCAAGAAGCAAGAAGAAGGAGGGCGGCGGGCCAGCCAGCGGGACAAACGAGGCCTCCGTGAGAAGTAGAGCAAGCCACTGGATGGGGCCACCTGCCTTGGGGACCCTGCTCACGAAGCTGTCGTCGGCATACGGGACATCGCCGCCGGAGAAGACCACGTTGGGACTGCCCCGGCAGGTGCGAGCCTGACCCCGGCGCGAGCGCCACCCCAGGGCGCCTGGTGTTGAGGCTGACGCCGCCACAGCCCAGAGACCTGGTGTGCCCCTGCCGCACCCCTCATGGCAGGCAGGCCTGGACAGGCATGCCCAAGGAGGCTGCCTGGCCTCTGCATCGGCCCGGCGCACACCTCGGCCCGCCCCCGTCCACGGCCCTCCTCGGCCCCTCTGCGCCTGCCCTCCCCCTCCACACCGCCTCTCTCCTGCCTATACGCAGAGAATGCGGCCGATGAGGCCCTGGACGGCGACTTTGGCAGTAGTGCGAGTCAAGGCCACTTCGGGATCGCCGCGAAGCTCCGCGGATCATGCGCGACGACGAGGGTCATCTCCGGATACCGCGCCGAGATCGCGGCCATACGCGCGAGGTGCTCACGAACGAGCCGAGGCTCGAAATCGGCGATGCGCTGCGTGAGAGGGCGCTCCTCCTGCTCGGTGACGCCCTCCAGCTGCCAGGCGAGGTCTCCGATGAAGGCATAACGCTTGTGGTCCGGAAGCGTCACGAAGACGATCACAGAGCCCGGCGTATGGCCGGGCGCCGGGACGATCACCACTGCGCCATCTCCGTAGACGTCATGGCTCTCCGCGAAGCCGAGATAGGGACGTGCATCGAATCGATACTCTTCGAGATGCAGCGATTTGATGCTTCTTGCCGGGGCGGTCGTGAAGTCCTCGCCTTGGACGAAACTTCGTTCCGCGGGAGGTATCCAGACAGGCACCTCGGGAAAATCCGCGGCGCCGCTGATGTGATCCCAGTGGGAGTGGGTCAAAATGATCGCGCGCAGCCGGGTCAGGTCATACCCGCTCGATTGGAGCTGCTCGCGCGCGGTCTTGTTCAGCGTGTATCGGGTCAGGAGCTGGAAGGGGAGCGGCAGTGTCGCGAGGTGCTGTGCGATGTCCCGGCCGAACCCTGCGTCGATCAAGAGATCGCCCTTGGGGTGCTTGATCAGGATCGCGGTCATGGAAAACACTCGCGGCTCGAAGAGAGAACCACCGCGATACCCGAAGGATCGAGCTTCCCAGGCTGGAGCAGGTCCGCTCGTTGTCCATCGCCGACAGCGCCGCCACGGAGTTGCACCTCCCCGTGCTCAACCATGCGAGGGAGAACCTGGTCATCGCCAGGATGCCTCGGCTCCAGCGGCTGGAATTGCCCGTGCTCTACCATGTTGGCGAGAAGTTCATCGTCCGCGACACGGAGGTGCTGGTCTCCTTTTCATTGCCCAACCTCCAGGAACTCCCGGGCGAGTTCGACCTCTGGAACAACGCCGGCCTGACCACGTTCGACGTCCCCAAGCTGTGGCGCGTTGGAGGCTGGGTGTACATCTCCGACAACGAGGCGCTCACGACGCTCTCCGGCCTGCGCAACGTGACCTCCGTGGGAATCAGCTTCTGCTCTACGGAAATGCCCGACTCACCTCGGCGGAGGGCCTGGCCTCACTCACGAGCGTGGCGTCCTACATCCAGATCCTGTACAGCGGCTTCACGAACTTCCGCCTGCCTTCCTTGCGAAGTGCATGGGTCATCATCATCGGGCGATCGGGCCAGGGGAACGAGCAACTGAAATCCATCCAGTTTCCCAGTCTGGGAACGGCCACCTCACTGGGCCTCAACAGCAACCCGGTCCTGGACACGCTCGAACTGCCGGCCATCCGGCTCATCACCGACTCGGTCTACATCCATTTCACTCCGGCGCTTCCGCGCTGCCAGGTGAACGCCCTTCTCGAGCGACTTTCCGCCCCACCACTCGAGGTCAATCTGTACGGTCTGGACGACAGCTCCGTCTGCCAGTAACGACTCCCCCTCATGCTTCCACGGGGGTCTTGAGCACGCTGCGCTGCTTGCGAATCCCCAGACTCAGCGGCACGGCCACCAGCGCGACGAGGGTGGCCACCAGGTAGACGTCGTTGATGCTCGACACACCTGAAGCCCCCTCCACGGTCCGAGCTAGTTCTGCACGGTGAAGCGGATGGAGAGCGGGATGCCCCCCAGGCCGGAGGCACTGGCTCCACTGTATGGAGTGGCATACACCGCGTGCTCGCCCAGGCTGAGGGGCATCCCCACCGCGTAGGGCACGCTGTTGTCGGAGGACGTGGCACCGTCGAGGACGAAGCGGACGCTGCCCACCACCGATTCGTAGGTGGTGGCCTGGATGGCTTGTCCAGCTCGTCGAATACCATCAGCGTTCCACCGGTATAGGGTTGGAGCCCCGACCCGTTGGAGGTTTCCTGGGGGTTGCGGATGGGGAAGTTCTTGTGGAAGGCCTTGAGCATCGTCACCCCCGCTCCAATATAGGCGGAGTGGCCCGAGCCGTAGGCTGGATGCAGGGGGGCACCCTCGGGGAAGGCCTGGGACAGCAGGTACGTCCCCCCGCCAGGGAGGCCACGCTGGTTGTTGAGTGCGGTGTTGTTGCTGAAGACTCGCGCGAGCACGGGGGACGTCAGCAACTCTGGATGGATGGGGTAGATCCGACGGTTGAACAGCTGGTTGTCCACGTGGCCACCGAACTCTTCCGGCCGCAACCGGCGATGCACCAACCACTTCTGGTACCAGGCCGCGCGCAACGCGGTGTTGGTGACCAGCATGGAGACGGACAGGGTGTCGGAATTGCCGAGTGTGACGAACGCCTCCTGCTTCCCATAGGAGAGGTAGGGATTCCAGGAGGCCATGGCCAGGGGTGAGCTCTTGGGATCCGGTTCGTAGCTGCCATCGGGCAGGAAGTCTCCCTGGCGCAGGAGCAGCAGCGCGGCGCTCAGGGTGGCCTGAATGGGGTAGTCGTTGTGGACATACTCCGCCAGGCCTCGCGCGTTGTGGAGGTAGAGACGCGTGCTATCGGTGCCCTCGAGCTCGTCGATGAGTCCGCCGTTGAGCGTGGGCACTTGTCCATTCTGGATGTTCAGCCACTCCGCGTACTGGGTCATCCGGTCATCACCCCTGCGGCGCTCCAGGTTGCGCTGCTCCAGGAGTTGATAGCCGACGGGCTCTCTTGGTCCGGAGGCCAAGGGACCCGCGCCATAGGGAATGGGCTTGAGGAGGAATTGCGAAATGAAGGGACCCTTCAGAGCCCCTCCCACATCGGCACGGAAGAGGAGGTTGGCGGCCACCCTGGCTCCGTCCGCCTTGGCGCCCCGGTAGTGCAGCAGTTCGTTGAGCCGTTGGGCCGCCGCGACGGTGACGGCGGAGGTGGGGTATTGGTAGAAGTCCACGTCCCGCACGAGCGACATCCAGTACAACTCTTCCATTTCCCCCGCGGTCTCGGCGCTGGCATAGGCGGGCGCAGGGCGGATGGCCAGGGCGTGAGGATCCGGCCCTACGAGAGTGAAGGAATACGCCGACTGGGGATTGACCAGCTTGCGCGTTGCGCCGAGTGGAATGGCCTCGAAGTCCGCCGGGTTGCCGGTGCCGAGCGCGAACAACATCTTTTGATAGGCCGTGGGATCCACGGTGCCAGTCGAATCATGCGGCAGGCCCTTGCTATAACTGGCGAACCGGGAGGGGTAGCGCTGCTCGTCGCCATTGTTCGGGTGTGCTGGCAATGGTTGGCTTCGTTGGAAATGGGCCGCGTCGATCCGGATCTGTTCGGCGAGATCCGCACGTTGCACATTGCCCACGGGAACCTGGGCCACGGCGAGACCAGACAGCATCAGTCCAAACAAGAGTGGAGAAAGGGAGGAATGCATTCTCATGGGCTGCTCAATCCATAGCATCTCCCATGGATGGCTCCGCACCAATGAATCTGTCACAAGGGCGCAGGTGTACCCGAGGAGACATTCGACCCCCCACTCCAACGCCCGCGGCGTCCCTCCCCGGACAGTCTCGTGGTCACAAAAGAAGGTGGACAGAAGGTGGACGGGCCACGGTGGACGCCGGGAGAAGCTCTGCCGGATCGACTGCGCCCGCCTGAAGGGGATGTAGCCCGCCTGGGTGCCACCTCCGTGTTGCTCACGGCTGCCGGGTGAAGACGCAGCCCGGCACCATCCCCCATCGCCCTCCGGACGGGGGCACGAAGCGGTGCCCCGCAGAGAAGGTGTCAAAGAGTTCGTTCTGACACCGCTCTTCCCTCAAGCCGGGACGGAGGCGGGCCCACAAAAGGAGAGCCCCTGTCGACAAATCGACTCAAGGACTGTTTTAACTCGAAGTCTCCACACCCCGAAAGCGTGAGCCCCATGCGCCACCTCTCCCTGGCAGCGACTCCGTCGCGCGCCGCGGCCCCGGCCCCCTGGCATCGTCCCCGCACAAGCCCCCTGGCAGCAGCGCTCGCGCTCGCGCTCCTCGCCTGCGGGCCCGGGCCGGAGCACGAAGGCGATGGGGAGCAGGGTGGAGTGAAGGGGCTCCCCCTCACGGCTTCCATGGGGTCGGTCCGCACGGAGCACGCGGCGACGCTGCTGGCCGACGGCAGGGTGCTCGTGGTGGGCGGAACGGGGCCCAGCGGCGAGCTCGTCACGGCCGAGGTGTACGACCCGGCTACCCACACGTGGTCCGCCACCGGCTCGCTCGCGGTGCTGCGCCGTCACCTCACGGCGACCTTGCTGAACGACGGCAGGGTGCTCGTGGTGGGCGGGACGGGGAGCAGCGGCGACGTCGCCCTCGCGGAGTTGTATGACCCGGCCACCGGGACGTGGTCCGCCACCGGCTCGCTCGCCCAGGCCCGCCACTCCCACACCGCGACGCTGCTGCCCGACGGCAAGGTGCTGGTGGCGGGCGGATATGGCCGCCACCCCCTCGGCAGCCCCATGGAGAACGTCCCCACGGCGCTCGCCACGGCCGAGCTGTACGACCCGGCCACCGGCACGTGGGCCACCACCGGCTCGCTCCCCAACATCCGCTTCGACCACCAGGCGACGCTGCTGCCCAATGGCAAGGTGCTGCTCGTGGGCGGGAACTCCTCGCGCACCTCCAATACGGCCTACTACTCCTCGTGCCTGCTCTACACCCCGGCGACCGGTACCTGGGCCGCGACCGGGGCACTGCCTCACTACCGTGTCGCGCCCGCGCTGACGCTGCTGTCCGATGGCAGGGTGCTCGTGGCAGGCGGGGGGGGCCCCAACGGTACCGTCTACGCCACCGCCATGACGTACAACCCGGCCACCGGCGTCTGGGCCGCCGCCGCCGCCGCCGGCCTCCAGAGCCGTCACCAGCACACGGCGACGCCGCTGCCCAATGGCCGGGTGCTCCTCGTGGGCGGATACACAGTGGGCGGCTTCGACACCGCCAGCCACGCCGCCAAGAGCGCCGAGGTGTATGACCCGGCGACTGGCGCCTCCCTCACCGGCTGGCCCACACAGGCTCGCGGCGCCCACACGGCGACGAAGCTGCTCGATGGCCGGGTGCTCGTGGCGGGCGGGCTGGCTCCCGGCGGCTACCGCCTCGCGAACTCCGAGGTGTACGACCCGACCACCGGCTTCTGGGCCGCCACGCCGTCACTCTCCGACGCCCGTCAGCTCCACACGGCGACCCCGCTGAGCGATGGCCGGGTGCTCCTGGCGGGAGGGCTGGGCCTCAGCGGCCCCGTCGCCAGCGCCGAGCTGCACGATCCGGTCACCCACACCGCGTCCACCACCGGCGCGCTCGCCCAGGCCCGCTCCAGCCACACGGCGACCCCGTTGAGCGATGGCCGGGTGCTCGTCACCGGGGGCCTGGGCGCCAGCGGTCCGCTGGCGACCTGCGAGCTGTATGATCCCGCGACCGGTGCCTGGAGTCCCACGGGTCCGCTCGCACAGGCGCGCAGCGTCCACACGGCGACGTTGCTGTCCGACGGCCGGGTGCTCGTCACGGGAGGGCTGGGCCCCAGCGCGCCCCTCGCGACCTCCGAGGTGTACGACCCGACCACCGGCACCTGGACGGTGACGGGCGCACTGGCCGCGGCCCGTTCCAGCCACACCGCGACGCTGCTGCCCAATGGCAAGGTGCTGCTCGTGGGAGGCAGGAGCGCGACCGCCGCGCTGGCCACCGCCCAGCTCTACGAGCCGACCACCGGAACCTGGACGGCGACGGGCGTGCTGGCCGCGGCCCGCTCCAGCCACACGGCGACGCTGCTGCCCAACGGCAAGGTGCTCGTGGCGGGTGGAGCAGGGGCCAGCGCTCCGCTCGCCACCGCCCAGCTCTACGAGCCGACCACCGGCGTCTGGACGGCGACGGGCTCGCTGGCGGCGGCCCGCTCCCACCACACCGCGACGCTGCTGCCGGATGGCACGGTGCTCGTGGCGGGCGGCAAGGGGCCCACCGACATCCTCCTCGGCACCGAGGTCCTGACCCCTGCCGCTGGCACCTGGCGCTTCTTCGATCCGCTCGCGCAGCGCCGGACCTCGTACACGGCGACCCTCCTGCCCGACGGCAAGGTGCTCATGGCGGGCGGCGCGGGTCCCAGCGGCACGCTGCGCAGCTTCCAGGAGTACGACCCGGCCGTCGGCTCATGGGCCTCCACCGGTGCGCTCGCGCAGGCGCGCCGCCTCCATACGGCGACGCGGTTGAACAACGGCAAGGTGCTCGTGGTGGGCGGCCAGGGGCCTGGCGGCGCCCTCGCGAGCGCGGAGCTCTATGATCCGGTCACCGCCACCTGGTCCTCCACGGGCGCGCTCGCCCAGGCCCGCTACTCCCACACCGCGACACTGCTCGCCACGGGTGGGGTGCTCGTGGTGGGCGGATTTGGGACGGCCCGGCTCGCCACGGCGGAGGTGTATGACCCGGCCACGGGCATCTGGACCGCCGCCGGCTCACTGACGACGGCCCGCTATCTCCACACCGCGACCCCGCTTCCCAATACGACCCTGGTCCTCGTGGCGGGAGGCTCTGGCCCCAGCGGCGCCCTCGCCACGGCGCAGCTCTATGATGCGCGGACGGGCACCTGGACCACGACGGGCTCACTCACCGCGGCTCGCCACACGCACACGGCGACCATGGTGCCCGCGACCTATCCCTCGGGTCAGATATTGGTGACGGGCGGATATGGCGCCGCCGCCCTTGCCACGGCCGAGCTGTACAACCCGACCACGGGCATCTGGACGGCCGTGGGCTCCGTCACCCAGGCTCGCTACGCCCATGGCACGACGATCCTGAACACCGGCGGGGTGCTCGTGGTGGGCGGGGCGGGGGCCAGCGGCGCCCTCGCCACGGCCGAGGCCTTCACGCCGGGCAACGCGCAGACCCCCGGCCGCCCCGTGGCCGGGCTCGCTCAAGCCCGTTCCCATTTCACGGAGACGCGGATGCCCGACTACAAGCGGGTGCTCGTGGTGGGCGGAATGGGCACCGCCGGAATCCTCGGCACCACCGAGGCGTATGACATGACCCTCGGGGTGTGGTCCGGCACCGGCTCGCTCATCCAGGCCCGCCGAGGCCACACGGCCACGCTGCTGGCCAATGGCAGACTGCTCGTGGTGGGCGGCGAGAACGGCACCGCCGCGCCCTACCTCGCCAGCGCGGAGTTGTACTGACGCGCAAGCGCTGGCGGATGTGACGGCCCGCCCCGGTGACCGTCAAGCCTCCAGCGCGGTCAACCGCTCAAGGGGCCGGAATCGGGGCGACCTCTCGCACACTGAACCACTTGTAATACTGCGGAATCGACGACGTCAGCCCGTCGGTGCGAAGGTAGATCGAGTAGTTCGGTGCGGTCAGTGGCTTGCTCGCCGCGCCATAGGAATCGTCGTCAGGCGACGAGGTGTGGGTACACGGCGTGCCGGAGCTGAGATTGCCGGTGTCCGTGTACGACGTCACGAGCTGCCAGTTGCCTCCGCCCGCCGGTGCGGTCGGGTTGGTCACGTTGCCGATCGACATCTCCTTGTACAACTCGAGACGCACCTGGGTGTCGTTTTGCCAGAGCCCGTCGTTGCCCGCGTCGATGTTGCGGGCCACGAACTTGAACCCAATCCAACGGTTGAGCGGAAGCCTGCCTCCAACGCTTCCCTCGGCAGCCGTCCAGTGGTTGGCGACCCGTCCCGCCTGGAAGTTCACATTGGGCGAGTGATAGAGTTCCTTCTCGAAGTCCACGCGACCATCGAACAACATGCGAGCGCCGTAACCCGCGGTCGTGCACTGCCAGTTGTCAGGCCAATGGTTCGTCTTCGCGACGGCCTCGAGCCCCGCCCAGCCGACCCCCGAATCTCCGGTGCTGTATGCATAGAAGGTGATCTCCACGTTGTTCCACTTGTCGGCCGCGGAGATGCCGGGCGGTATCGCGAACGACTCGTTCTTCCGCACATACACCCGTGGGTAATCGCCGAACAGCTTCATCTGCCCCGAACGCGTTCCGGCGCTCCCAAAGATCTCCGCCGTCTGATCTCCGTTGGCGAAAGCGAGCTCAGGATCGACGGCCATGTTCCCGGCGTTCGTGTATGTACGGGCAGAGCCGGTGCTCCATCCGCTGAACCATTGTTTGCCGATCGACGGGTTCAGCATCCGGAGGCCGAAAGGGTCGAGCACCCCCGAGGTGCTGGTGTCCGCGGCGACAACGTCGTCGTACCGCACATCACCATTGAACGAGATCACCCCGACCTTTCCCGCCGTCAGGCCGGTCGTCGTCGTGGACAGCTGTTGGACTCCATTGACCGACATCGTGAGCGATGTCCCCGCCACTGAGCCCTTGAAGGTGTGCCAGGTATTGGCCGTCATCGAGTACGGCACGCTCGCGACCGCCGTCAGAATACCGGCGACCTTCTTCTTGATGATGAGGGCGCCGTCCTCGTAGATGAACATGTAGTAGTTGTTCGCGTCGACGTAGCGAGTCATGAGCCCGACGGTGCGACCAGTTGTCGTCGCCCAGCTCGAGACCTTCACGGACGCTTGGATCTCGACGTCGGTGCTGGCGGAATCGCCCACGACCGAACGCGCCGTCGCCGAGTTGGAGCGATAGACCTTGGTGCCGTCAGTGATGATGGAATAGGTTCCCGTGCCGACGGCGAACCCATCGGCGACACTGTCCTCGAAGTTCTCGTTGATCGCTGTCGCCGCATACCCCGCCCGTGGCGCTGCGAGCAACGCCGCGGCGATGATACCGGCGGCCAAGAAACCTCCACGTCTGGTTTTCCTCATGGCTACTCCCTTTTCCTTGTGTGTTAACCAAGCCTCATGAGGACTTCGGCAACTCCATCCGGGTGATGCGGGTCCTCGTTGAGCATGGTGTGGAAGCCACACTTCTCGAGGACGCGGATCGACGCGAGGTTGTGGAGAGCGACCCACGCATG
Source organism: Cystobacter fuscus DSM 2262 (assembly GCF_000335475.2). NCBI lineage: Bacteria > Pseudomonadati > Myxococcota > Myxococcia > Myxococcales > Archangiaceae > Cystobacter > Cystobacter fuscus. Next base: position 191,183 of record NZ_ANAH02000021.1, read on the forward strand.
AAGCGGCCGGGTGGGCTCGAGCACGAGAAACTCAGAGAGGGCCCGAGTGGCGATGCCTTTGCCCCAGTGCTCGCGACCAATCCAATAGCCGACGAAGCGTTTGGCATCCTGTTCCCAGCTGCCGATGTTCCCAACGACCACGCGGCCCATGACGATGGTGCGGGTGACGTTTTCAGGGCGGAGAACCCTTGTGCGCCAGTGGGTCATGAACGCATCGCGCTCCCGCGATGAAAATGCGGCCATGCGCAGCGCTTCCGGGTCGCGCTGGTGTTCGAAGAAGATGGGAAGGTCCTCATCCGTGACGTTGCGGAGGATCATCCTGAAAAGGCTCCTTCCAGTCTTGCGCCGCGAGGGAGGTCGCGAGGCGAATGGCGGAAGGGTTCTATCTTGTTCGGGCATGACGAAGCGCGGGAAGTGCCCCCGGCGCCAGCCCGGCCCGAGCGCGCCGAACATGTAGCGGCCGTCGATCCAGACGAAGACACCGTTGTCCACGCCGAAGCGGGCCACGACGTCGTGCTTCTTCGTGAAGAGCCGCGTAGGCACCGGCGGAGATGACTTCCGTGAGGTGTGCAGGCCCTATACTTCGTGCGCTTCCAAGAGGAGCACTTCGCTTTCGAGGGGTATGTTGGCACGCTCCAGGAAAGAGCTTTCTCCCATGCGGTACGGGCTCGTCGCGGCGGGCGCCCTGCTCCTGCTGCTGGCGTTGCTCCTGGCCCTCGCGCCCGGCGGCACAGAGAGGCGAAGGGCCTCCGCGAAGACGCGGGCCGCCGGTACGGGCCCGGACGCCTCCGCACCGGCCCTGGCGGCCCATGAGCGCGCCGCGTTGCGCGGGTGGGTCCAGGATGCCCGGGGCCTGCCCATGGCGGCCCGGGTGCTCGCCTTCGAGGCCGGGCCCGCCCTGACGCGGGAGGGCCTGGAGCAGCACGTGGCCGCGCAAGCCCTGGAGGCCCCCGCACGGGCCACCGTCACCACGGGCCCGGACGGAGCCTTCCTGCTGCGGGTCCCCGAGGGCCGCTACCACCTGCTGGCCGAGGTGGACGGACGCCCCGCCGCGCTCGCCCTGGAGGTGGAGGCGGGCGCTTCCGAGGTGCGCCTGGTGGTGACGGACGGTGAGCGTCTGACGGGCCAGGTGGTGGACGTGGCGGGGGGCGTGGCCCGGGCCCACCTCACGGTGGTGAGCCTGACGCCCGTGCGGCGCCTGCGGGAGGTGGAGAGCGACGAGACGGGCGCCTTCGAGGTGGAGGGGCTGCTCCCCCAGGCGCGCTATGGCGTGTGGGCCCGCGCGGCGGGCCATGGCTCGCGCGGAGTGCTCGTCGCCGCGTCCCGGCCCGCCACCGTGATGCTGCCCTGCGCGCTGCGTGTGGAGGGCCGGGTGCTCGAGCGGGGCGTGGCGGCGCCAGGGGCCCGGGTCAGGCCGCGCGGCGGGGGGCCGGAGGCCCGGGCCGACAGCGCGGGCCGCTTCGTGCTGGAGGGGCTCGACTGCAGCGGGCGCACCGAGCTGCTCGCCGAGAGCGCCACGGGCGTGGGCGAGCGGGCCCTCGAGCCCCTGAGCGAGGACATCTCGGGGTTCGACATCTCCCTGGAGTCGGCGGGCGGGCTCCGCGTCCGGGTGGTGGAGGCGCGCTCGGGCCGGCTGCTCGAGGGCGCGAGCGTCCAGTCCCCGGCCGTACCGGAGGTCGTCTGGCGCGAGGAGGACGTGGGACGCTTCCGGGCCGCGCCGTTGATGCCGGGCCCCCATGCCCTGCTCGTCCGGGCACCGGGCCATGGGGCCGTGCAGCGGCTCCTCGAGGTGCGCGCGGGCGCCGAGACGGAAGTCGAGCTCGAGCTGCCGCCGGAGAGCGTGCTCGCGGGCCGCATCCTGGGACCCGAGGGGCTGGGGATGCAGGGCGCGCGGCTCCACCTCCTGGGGCCAGGGCTGAGCGGGGGGGAGGTGTTTCTCACGGGTGCGCAGGGACGCTTCGAGGTGCGTGGGCTCGCGGAGGAGACGTATGAGCTGCGCGTCGAGCGCCCGGGCTCCCTCTCCGTGACGCAAGAGCTCCGGCTGCCGCGGAGCGAGCCGCTGGAGCTCTCCCTGGCGCCCGCGGCGGCGGTGGCCGTGAAGGTGCTCGGCGCGCGCGGGGAGCCCGTGGAGGACGCGTCTGTCTCCCTCACGTGGGTGGGCGAGGGGCGCGGGGAGACGGTCCGGGAGGCGGTCACGGACGCCCGGGGCGGCGTCCACTTCGGGGGGCTCGTTCCGGGCAGCTACCTCGCGAAGGCGCGTGCCCCGGGCTACCTCCCGTCCGAGCCCGTCCCGGTGGAGGCCTGGGACGAGGAGGCCGTGCCCGTCTCGCTGGTGCTGCGAGAGGGCCTCACGCTGTCCGGCCGCGTCCGCGACGCGCGGGGCCTGCCCGCGGCCGAGGCGGACGTGGTCCTCATGGGGGAGGCAACGAGCGTGGGCCGCGCCCGCACGGATGGCCAGGGCCGTTTCACCCTGTCGGGCCTCGGGCCGGGACGCGTCCGGCTCCTGGTGGAGAAGTTCGGCCACCCGATGCGGGAGGTGGAGGTGGAGGTGCCCGCGTCGAACCTGGAGCTGATGCTGGGGGGCCCTGGTTCCGAGTGAAGCCCCAGCAGGCAACTCCTCCCGGGGAGGCCCCGGGAGGAGCCGTCCTCAGTTCTGCAACTGCGAGCGCTTCAGGGTCTTCGTGGTGACGGTGACGCCCGCTCCCGAAATGCTCGAGCGCTGCTCGGGGTTCTGGATGACCTTGAGCGTGACGGTGGGGTCCGCCAGGGTCGTGTTGAACTCCATGACGCCGAAGCTGTACTCGGCGGGCGTGCTGGGCGAGCCGATTCCGGAGGAGATCAGCTCGTACAGGGGGTAGCCCCCCGCGGGGGTCCGATCCGTGAGCAGACTCCGGTGGATGTCACCCGTCACGAAGAGCACGCCTCCAATCTTGTTGGCGGCGATGAAGTCGAAGAGCGCCTGCTTCTGGGCTCCCCAGCAGGTGTTGCCCAGGGTGGAGCCATTGACGATCACCTTGAAGGTGGCGTTGGAGGCCTGCAGCGCGCTCTTCAGCCAGCTGAACTGCGTGGCGCCGTACATCTTCGGCGAATACCCCGAGGGCATGGACCTGGGGCAGTCGCGGCCCCAGCGGTCATCCATCATGAAGAACGCCACGCGGCCCCAGTCGAACGAGTGGTAGATGCCGTCGCCGGCGAACGGGGGGTGGGGATAGAGGGCCGCGTACGCCTCGCGGGCCACGTCCTTCTGGGCGAAGGTGCCATCCTCGTCGTTCGGGCCATAGTCGTGGTCATCCCAGGTGGCGAAGGTCGGGAAGGCGCGGAAGACGTTGGTGAACTGCGGCACGGCGCGCTGCTGGAAGTACTTGAACCAGAAGTGGTCCTTCGAGGGGGGATTCTCCGACGTGTACATGTTGTCCCCCACGAGCAACTGGATGTTGGGCTCTCCCGTGTTGAGCTGCTCGTGCATGATGTCCCACGAGGGCTGACTGGGCGCAGTCGCGCCGTTCATGCAGGAGGCGACGCCGACCTTGAAGCGCGCGGCCCCATCCGGCTCGGTCCTGAAAGAGAAGCCACCGCGCTCGCCCGTGAAGCCCGAGGCGAAGACTCCATAGTGGTACCGGGTGTTGGGCTTCAGTCCTTCGAGGGCGCCCTTCCAGGAGCGGAAGCCACCTCCGGTGCCCGAATCCGTCATCTGCACCGTGACCCCCCAGCAGGTCTCGCAGGCGGTCTCCTCCCGGGCGCGCAGGGTCAGCGTCTCACCGGCGGCGTCCCCGAAGGACGCCGAGGTGCCCACCCAGATGCTGGCGCCGGTCGTCCAGGCACGGCCCACGAAGGGGACACGCACCAGGGGCGCGGCGTAGGCCTGCGCGGCACTGGGAACCACGAGGCCGAGGGTCACCCACAGCCCCAGCAACGCACCAGGTACGGAACTCCTTGTCATGGTCTGCTCCTCTTCGAAGGAAGGTCTTCTCTCACTGTAGGAGGAGGGCCGAGCCCGCCTGCCATCCCAAGAAAAGGGCGGCGCGTTCCGACTCAGTCCCCCGGGTTGAGCAACCGGTTGACGACGGGGTCGTTGCCCTGGGCCGAGGGGACGAGGCTCGCGGAGCTGGACGAGCCGGGCGCGGGGGTGTGGTGCGCCGCGGCCAGCATGGGCCAGGGCCGCTACGGGCACACCGCCACGGCCCCGCGGGATGGCCGGGTGCTCATCACCGCGGGAGTCAGCAATGACAGCCAGTCTGGCCCAGCAGGAACTCCTCGCGGTCGAGCCTGGGGTTGTCGGTGCGTTTGAGAAGGGGACCTGAACCTGGCGCGCCCCATGGGAAAAGCCCGGCCATCCCTCGCGGGTGCCGGGCTTTTCATGATGAGACCCTGGCTCCGAAAGGCCTAGCAGGTCTTGTTATAGAGCGCGATGCAGTTGTCCTTGAACTGCTGGTAGGAGCACTTGCCGTTCTGCTGACAGGTCGCCCAGCCGTTGTAGCGCGGGTCTTTACAGTACAGGAGCGTGACCCAGCACCCGGCCCCCATCGCGGAGACGTCGCCGCTCGAATCATGCATCGACGCCAGCGGCTCTTCCGAGCTCATGGGGCCGTAGTCCAGGTTGATGCTCTGACCGGACTCGGTCGTCACCGTCTGCACGGTGTCCGAAGAGGCGTCCTCCGTCCCCGCACCACATCCCACGAGAGGAACCGCGACAAGCATGAGTCCCAGGAGCAGCTTCTTCATTGTTGTTCCTTCTCCTTCAGAGAGAGAGAGAGACCAAAAACGCCTGAGGGGGCGTCGCCACGTGGATGGATGGCATCCACGCCCGACACCCTAGAACGAAGCCAAACCAGCCACAAAGCAGTGAAAGCCGTAATGTCTGCCAGGACACAAAAACCCGCGTGGTGGCGACCCCTGCCATCCGCAGCCCCTGCCACCTCCCTAGGAGCGTGTCGGGGAATCGGCCAGAGGGACAGTGGCGCATAGCAGGCGCCATATGGCGTCACAGGCCCAGTGGTCATGAGGGGGAAGCGACTACTCGTCGTGCCGCCTCGCGGCGACCTCGCCGCTACGCGGCCTGCGCGGCCAGGCTGGGCAGCTCCCACCCCTGCTTCCACATCTTCTTGAGGTTGTGGACGGCGCACGCCAGCGAGAATTCGCCTTGCACCTTCAGCAGGCCCCGCAGCGAGAAGCGAGGCAGGACTGTGTTCTTCACCTGCCCAATCACCGGCTCGGCCGTCACCTTGCGTCGCGCGTATGCCTTGCGTCCCCGCTTCGTCAACAGCTTGCGCTTCATCCGCTCCTCCAACTCCTGCTTCGCCTGGCCAATCCTCTCCCGGCGCTTCTCCTTCTCCACCGCCAGCGCCACCTTCTTCTCCTCCTCCACCTGCCGCGCTGCCTCCCGCAGCCGCTCGGCGCGCTTCTTCGGGTCCTTCATCTCCTCGGGCAGCTCGTCCCCACGCCGTCCCTTGCCGTGGCGCTCGTCCTCCTGTGCATCCAACTCCTCGGCCTCCGCCAGCAGGCGCTCCACCTGCTCGTCCAGCTTCTTCATCGCCTCGTCCATGCGCCCGTAGCTCATGGCCTTGTGCTTGCTGGCGTTGGCCTTCATCTTCGTGCCGTCCACCGACAGGTGCCCCACCTTCTTGAGCCCCGACTGGCTGGCCACCCGCGGCGTGTCCACGAAGAGCGCTCGGAATGCCTCCAGGTGTCTCACCCTGAAGGCGCATACCGTGTCGTGGTCGGGTCTCTCTCCTCCCGTCAGGTAGCGGAAGGCGAGGTCCGTCTCGCACCGCCGCTCAATCTCCCGGCTACTCGTGATGCCGCGCGCGTAGGCGTACATGAGCAGCAACGTCATCATCACCGGGTGGTAGGGCGGCTGCCCGCATTCCTTGGTGTACGCCCCCAGAATCGGACTGAAATCCAGCACCTTCACCAGCTCCACGAAGAAGCACGCCAGGTGCCCCTCCCCCAGCACCTCCCGCGCGTACTGCGGCAGCAGCTGCCCCTGGTCCGGCTGCCACTCCCTGAATGGCCGCGGCGAGCTGAAGCGCGCGGAGCTCTTCGTCTCCTCCTGCCGCTGCGGCTTCTGCGCCTCGGGCACATCCAACAGAACGCTCTGCTCGGCCGTCTTCGTCTCGCTGGTACTCACCCTCCAGCTTCAACCAGAACTCGCACTCACTCTGAAGGACCACCTGGGGCGTCACCCCTCTACCCCACCCTCAGCGGTTGGGGTTCTCCGACACGCTCCTAGTACTGCGCTGGGACGTCCCATGAAGATATCAAACAGACGGCTCTCGACACCGTGGGATTCCCAAACAGTCGCCCGAGAACCCTTCCATAGCCGAAGGACCCATCTGCGAGGGGATTCTCAATGAAAGGTGCTAGCGGATGTAAGTGGCCGTGGCCAAGTACCTCGACCACGTGCCGCTCGAGCGGCATGTGAGGCAAGAGCCAGACGCGCTGGCACGCCTGGGCGCCGTGCGCGCCGGACGCCGTGGTGTACCGGATACAGGAAGGCCGGGCGATGACCGGGCGCCGCGGTGACTGTCGCATCTCGGTGAGCGACCCCTCATGCCCCGCGCTCGTCGTCAAGCTCGTCGGCCACGGGGCTTAGAGAGCATTTACTACTCTTCGAGGTCGGGGTTGGGAGGGCGACGCTCGTCTCCGACACCGGGTGGAGGGATTGTCCAGGACGGGCGACTCCCTCCTGAGGGCCGTTCAGAACAGCTCTCTCGCGCAGCTCCGCTCTCGTCTTCTCGTGGCAAAGTCGAGTACCCCCTCTACCAATCGCGCGTGGCTTTCCTCCCTTGAGGACAGGTCGCGCACCTCGCCGAGCCGCGGTGAGCCAACCAAAGGAGAAAGCTCATGATTGAAAGTAAGCAGCGCCGCCGCAACATCAGCACCGCCCTGGTGCTTGTCCTTGGGCTGCTGCTGTCAGGCTCAACGCCGCAGACTCATGCTGGCTGCAACTCGAGCATCTTCCCCCCAAATTCCAGACCATACGGGCTGAGCTACGGAGAGTGGAGCGCGAAATGGTGGCAATGGGCGCTCTCAATTCCCGCTGCCACAAATCCGCTTCTCGATGATGATGGCGCGAACTGCGATGAAGGGCAGGCCGGCCCGGTGTGGTTTCTGGCGGGGACCCTCGGCGGATCTGCCGTGCGGACTTGCACGATCCCGACGGGCAAATCCCTCTTCTTCCCCATCCTCACCACATTCTCTGCCTGCGATCCTCCGCCGGCTGAATGCACGTCCGTGGAGGAGATGCGCGAAGCTCTCGCCGCCATGATGGATGACCCCCTTGAGCTCGAAACGATTATTGACGGCGTCCGCGTGCAGGCGCTGCCATCATACCGGGCGACATCGCCAGTCTTCGCCCTCACGCTGCCCGAGGACAATGTGTTCGGAGTCCCCGCGGGAACGTATGCGCCAGCCGTCTCGGATGGCTACTGGCTGATGGTCAAACCGCTTTCTCCGGGCCCGCATATCATCTATTTCAAGGGCACGGCTGCTGACGGGTTTACGACTGAAGTCACCTACTTCCTGACGGTCGTACCCGGCCGGAAACCGCCGCATTGAAGGATTGAGCCTGGGAGGGCCACGCCCAGAGACGGTGTCCCCAGAGCATGACGGCCTGTGTCTGCTGGCCCGGCTCCTCCTCGAACCAATAAACACCCATCGGGCGCACGAACGAAAGGGGCCGCCTCCCTCGTGGGGAGACGGCCCCCGGGCCCTCGATCAGCGAGGGCGCGGACTACCTGCTGCCGCCCAGGCCATACACTTCGCTCGTGTACGAGCTGCCGTTGCTGAACCCCGCGGTGATGAGCACCCGGCCATCCGGCAGCGGCGTGGCGGTGTGCTCGTAGCGGTCCTGGCCCAGGGAGCCGGTGGTGCACCACGCCCTGGCGTTCGGGTCATACAGCTCGGCGGAGGTGTGAATGCCCGTGGAGTCATCATAGCCACCCACCGCCAGCACCAGGCCGCCGTTCAGCGCGGTGAGGGAGTGACGGCGCCGGGGCGAGTGCATGTCCCCCGTGGCCGTCCACGTGCCCATGGCCGGGTTGTACACCTCGGCGTGCGCACTGGTAACGCCATCCACGCCGCCACCTGTTACCAGGACCTTGCCATCGGCCAGCACCGCGGCCGCGTGGAAGCCACGCGCCGTGGCCATGCCGCCAGTGGAGGACCAGGTGCCCGTGGCCGGGTTGTACACCTCGGCCGAGGCCAGGCAGTTGAAGCCCAGGCACTCGTCTGCGTTGTCGACGAGGCCGCCCGTCACCAGCACGCGGCCATCCGCCAGCGGGGTGGCGGTGAAGGCGCGGCGGGCCCGGGCCATGCCACCGGTGGAAGCCCAGGTGCCCGTGGCCGGGTCATACACCTCCGCCGAGGCGAGCACCGTGCCGCCGCCGTCCGTTCCGCCCATCACCAGCACGCGGCCATCCGCCAGCCGCACCGCGGAGTGCTCGCGGCGGTACGTCCCCAGGTTGCCGGTGGCGGCCCAGGCGCCCGTGGCCGGGTCGTACACCTCCGCCGAGCTGCTCGCCCTGGCGCCATCACCGCCGGCCACGAGCACACGGCCATCGCGCAACAGGGTGGCGGTGTGGCGGCGGTGGGTGGAGACGGGCGTGCCCGTGAAGCTCCAGGTGCCCGTGGCCGGGTCGTACAGCTCGGCGCCGCGGTTGAAGCCGCCCACCACCAGCACCCGCCCATCCGCCAGGGCCGTGGCCGAGTGCAGCAGGTGCAGCGCCGCCGTGCCTCCGGAAGGCGTGAACTGGCCCGAGTTGGGCTGGCAGCTCATGGCCTCGTTCGCCACGCCCTTGACCTCGACGACGTACCCGGTCCCGCCACCATGGTCCTCGCGGAGGATTTGCAGGTAGTGCTTGCCCGGCGAGAGGTCACCGAGCGAGACGTTGTACTCCCACGAGGAGGACTCTCCCGGCCCGAGCGCGCCGAACATGTAGCGGCCGTCGATCCAGACGAAGACACCGTTGTCCACGCCGAAGCGGGCCACGACGTCGTGCATGCCCGTGAGGCCCGCGTCGAGCTCGTAGACGATCGCCGTCTCGGTGTTGACCGCCCAGGTGGAGGGGATGACCCGGGGCGCGCTCCAGTACGGGTTGAGCGGCAGCGGGTTCGCCGACAGCCAGTTGCCGAGGAGCGGGGCCACCGGGGACAGGTTGGGCTCGGCGGAGCCATGGATGAGCGGATCCCCCGAGGCGAGGTCGGCGAGCGGGAACTGCCGCTGGGTGCCATCGAGCGTGGTCCCGAGCGACGCGTTGTAATAGGCGGGGGTGGAGCCATTGACGAGGAGGGTCGGTACCTCCTCCACCACGCGCACGTCATCGATGAGCCCACCGACACCGTCCGCGACGCTCAGGTCGGCGAACTGGAGCGCCGTGCCCGTCCTGAAGGCCGTCACCTTCATGGAATGGCGGCTCCACACCGACCCGCCGTTGTTGCTTCCGTCCCCCTCCAGGGTCGAGACCAGCGCACCATCCCAATACACGCCGATGCGGTTGTCCCTCACGCCCGGGCGCGGGGAGAAGGCGACGGAGAGCCTGTAGGTCTTCCCCGCCTGGGTCGGCAGGTGCTGGCTCATGGCGCTGGGCCCATAGGAGTCGAGCTCAACGACCTGCCCCCCCTCCAGCGCTCCCCACCCCTGGATTTCGATTCCCGGACCCCAGGTGGTCGTCCACCCGGGGATGCTGGAGTAGACCGACCAGTTGGGGACGATCCACGGAGACTCGAAGCCGCCGTTGACGACGATGGACTCCGCGGCCAGGGCGGGCGTGCCGGCGGCCAGGAGCAACAGGGAACCCAGCAGATGCTTCATCGGAAACTCCTCGGGGGGATACGCGTTTGGAGCGAGCCTTCGGTCCGCGGCCGAAGCGCACCCACTATGCCTCGGCCGCGGGTCCCTGTCCGTGAAGCCCTTCACTCCGAATCAACGCCGAGCGGGTGACGCGGCGCGGCTCGGTTCTTCGTGGAGAGCTGCTGCGTCATCCAATAGCAAGCGCTGGTGGACCTGGGCACCGGACAGCTCCTCGGGAAGGTCGAGGATCACATCGAGGTCCTCGTCTCGGAGAAGGCGTCTCCACACCCTTCCTGGACATCCTTCCTCAGCCTGTCGGGTAGACCGGGGCAGTTGCCCAC